>CAMPIC010000195.1 GCA_946886185.1 uncultured bacterium | reverse complement strand
AAATGACCGCCAAAACTCGTGCGTCTGCGTGAGGGAATGCGCGAGTGGAGGAATCGTCAGCAGGCGGCCCACGGATCTTCCTTTCTCAGCGGAGGCGCACGACGCGCATCGTCTCCTCTTCGCGCTGGGTTCGGACGAACAACCAGTAGACGCCGCTTGGAACGCGGCGCCCGGAGTCATCGCGCCCGTCCCAGGTCAGATGACCCGGCCCTTGCGACGATCGCACCGCGTCCATCCGGCGAATCCTCCGTCCGATGGCGTCGAACACTTCCAGACCGATCTCGTCCTCCTCCCGAAGGCTGAACTGAACGCGCACCTCGTCGTGGAACGGATTGGGGAACGGCGGAGCGAGGCGGAGGGAGACGCCCTCAGGGCCCTCTGCGTAATACGGCTCATCGCTCCGTCCGGGGTCGATCTGCACGTCGTCGATTCCGACTTCGACGATCGAACCGAGCCCTGTATCGCGCGCGACGAAGCGGAAGCGCACATCGGTCCCGAGCTGCACGGAGCGCCCGATCGGGATGCGCCGCTCCGCCCAGCCGGAAGTGTTCTGCGAGGTGCGCATCAGGTTGGTCCAGCGGATCCCCCCATCCGTCGAGGCGTCTACCGTGAAGAGGTCGGAGTTCGGATCGAGGTCGTCGCTGCTCTCGTACCAGAGCCGGAAGACGAGCCAAGGCCGGAATACCTGCGACAGGTCATGGCTCGGGCTGAAAAGCGTGGTCTGGCCGCCGTCCACGTCGTCGTTCCCGATGTCCCCTCCGCGATTTCCCGTCACGAACGCGCCCACTCCGATTTCGCTCGCGTCGTCTTCCGGAGCGGTCAGTCCGCCACCGGTGCCGATCGGATCGTCGCGAACCCAGATCCCGGATAGGGCATCGTCCTGCGGATCGCCGACCGTCCAACCGCGCTCGCTCTCGAAGTCGTCCGCGAAATGAGAGGTCACGAGCTCGTAGGCGCTATACTATGCCTCTCCTGCCTCGATCCCCACCGGGAACGGCTCGGTGCGAAAACCGAATCGGCGCAGCTCCACGGTCCAATCTCCCGCGGGGACGGCGGGAAACGTGAACGCCCCCGCTTCGCTCGAGCGGGTCTCCAGTGGAGTGTCGAGGACGCGCACCCGCACTCCTTCGAGCGGCTCTCCTTGCGCTCCGCCTTCCCGCTTCCTCCGGATCACTCCGGAAAGAGCGCCGGAGGGCAAAGGCTCGAGCTGCACCTGCACTTCCGTCACCTGATCGCGCGCGATCGCGAGCTCCACGTGCGCGGGCGCGTATCCGAAAGCCGTCAGGAAGGCGCGCTGCGTCCCGGGAGTGAGAACCTGCTCGAGCTCGCCGCCCGCATCGATGCTCGCGCGCAACCCGGGGTCGAGCACTTCATCCGGAAACGCGACCTCGGCGGCGATCGGCTCCCCCGTGGTCTGATCGGTGACCCGCAACCGCGCCGTGCCGAGCACCGGATCGACTTGGAAGAGATAGAGGCCCGTGGAAATGTCGCTCAGCAGGATCACGCCCGAGGGAAGGTAGGGATACACGCCCCACGCGCCCTCGAAGACCGGCCT
This sequence comes from uncultured bacterium, assembly GCA_946886185.1. Next base: position 4,561 of record CAMPIC010000195.1, on the reverse strand, counting down.
GTCGGACGGATACGTGTCATAGCTCGCGATGCGCTGCGGGAACGCGGGATTGCTGATGTCCAGCACTTCCAGGCCGGCCGTATACCACGAGCAGTAAACGCGCGATCCGAGGACGAAGACGTTGTGGACGCTGGAAAACTCCTCTTCCGGATGCGTCCACTCCGAGACCGGTTGGACGTTGCGCGGGTCTTCCACGTTCCAGATCCGCACATGCCCTCCCTCGATCTCGTCGCTCGTCACGCAAAAGCGCGAGTCGTCGGTCAACCAGGCGTTGTGGGTCATCGCGTCCGGGTATCCCACCTCGCTGAGGATCGAAGGCGACGCGGGATCGCTCACGTCCAGGATGCCGAGGAATCCGGGCTGATAGACCTGTGCGGCATAGGCGATTCCATCGCGCACGAAGATGTCGTGGATGTAGAACTCGTCGAAGGAACCGGCGAAACGGGGAGCGACCGGATCGGTCAGATCGAGCGCCACGTATCCTTGCGCGGTGTCGGTGCCGCAGGCGTAGAGCGTCGATCCGTCCACGAAGATGGTGTGCGCTTTGTTGAAGAACTCGGAGCGGCCGTACACCTTGACCGGAGCGCGCGGATCGGTCACGTCGACGATCTGAAGCGACTCGTTCGACCGATTGTCGTTGACGATGTAGACGTAGGAGAGATAGGTCCGGATCTCCCGCCATCCGCTGATCGGTCCCTCCAGGAACAGCACTTCGATGGGGTTCGTGGGATCGGTGATGTCGACGAACTGGGTCCCCTCCGAGGTTCCGACGACCGCGATCTCGGTCCCGTCGGGCGCGTGATATCCCCAGATGTCCTTGTACTGCGAATGGAGGTCGAGATGGCCGAGGAGCTCGACGTTGTGGCGGTCTTGGGCTCGGGCCGTCTGCCCGAAAGCGCTCGCGAGGAGCAGAGCCACGGCGAGGAAGAGCGTTGCCCCGCGACGGTGCGCGACCGGAGCGGCCTCGGTTCGATGGGAAGCCCGAACGCACGCCCCCTGCCGGCGCCGCGGCGCGCTCGCCTCCTCGATCGTCAATCTCGCCTCCCGGTGCCTATCCCCTGCATTGGCGATATGATAGCCTGCCGATCGTCACCGGTCATCGACGAGCGAGGCCCCGCCCAAAGATGCGCAACTCCGATACGCGGCGTTTGCCCGCTCGAGATCGCTCCGCCTTCCTGGCGCTGCAGAAGACGCTCCCGAGTATCTGGAATTCGATCCAGCATCAGCCCTCCTGGGAGCACACCTCCGTCGTCATTCCCTCTCTGAGCATGGATCAGGAGGAGCTGAGCAAGGTCCAGGGAGCTTCCTTCTATGAGGAGCGGCTCCTCTTCTCGCTCATCCGGCTGCGCAATCCGCGGGCGCGCGTCGTCTACGTGACCAGCCACCCGGTGCATCCTGACATCGTCGACTACTATCTTCAGCTTCTCCCCGGCGTGCCTTCAGGACATGCGCGCCAGAGGCTCCACCTGCTCAGCGTGTTCGACTCGAGTCCGAAAGCGCTCACCCAGAAGATCCTGGAGCGGCCACGCGTGCTCGATCGCCTGCGGCGCTACATCGGCGATCCGAGACGGGCCTATCTCACCTGCTACAACGTGACGGAGCTCGAGGAGCGGCTCGCGGTCGAGCTTCGCATCCCCCTCAACGGAGTCGATCCGGAGCTGCTCTGGCTCGGCACCAAGAGCGGCTCCCGGCGGGTCTTCGCGGAAGCGGGAGTACGGCATCCCGACGGCGCGGAAGACATCCGCTCCGAAGAGAATCTGCTCGACGCGCTGGCCGGCCTGCTCGATCGCAATCCGCGCATGCGCCGCGCAGTCGTCAAGCTCAACGAGGGATTCTCCGGAGAAGGCAACGGACTGGTCGATCTTCCCTCCGATCTCCCCCGCGAAGGAGCGGAGCGTTGCACCGCCCTGGTCCACGCGCTCCAGAGCGCGCGCTGGTCGGCGGCGCAGGAAACCTATCCCGCGTTCCTGCGCAAGCTGGGCCAGATGGGAGGCGTGATCGAGCAGTTCCTGGAGGGAGCGGAGGTGCGTTCTCCCAGCGTACAGATGCGCATCCACCCCGATGGCCAGCCGGTCATCATCTCCAGTCACGATCAGATCCTCGGCGGACCAACCGGACAGGTCTATCTCGGCTGCAAATTCCCCGCGGATGACGAATACCGCACCCTCATCCAGAACGACGCGATGCGGATCGGCCAGAAGCTCGCCGAGTACGGAGTGATCAGCCGCTTCGGGATCGACTTCCTGCTCACCCGAGATCTCGGTGGCGAATGGCGCTCGCACGCGATCGAGATCAACTTGCGCATGGGCGGCACCACGCCTCCGTTCATGGCGCTGGAGTTTCTGACCGGAGGACGTCTCGACCCGGCCACGGGGCATTTCGTGGCGCGCTCCGGGAAGCGCAAGTACTACTACGCCACCGACAATCTCAAATCGCCCGCCTATACGGGGCTCCTTCCGGAAGATTTCATGGACGTGCTCACGCTCCATGGGCTGCACTTCCAGCACGCCACCGACACTGGGGTGCTCTTCTTCATGATCGGAGCGGTTTCGCAGTATGGAAAGGTGGGGGTGGTCTGCGTGGGCGATTCCCGCGAGGCGGCCGATCGACTCTACGAGCACACCGTCGACGTGCTGGACCGCGAGACGGGCGCGGAGAGAGAGCTGCACGGTCAGCTCGCCCCCATCTTCGACTCGATCGTCACGCGCATGGAGTGAGCGGGCGGGCGTCGCTGGATTGCCGTGTATGCCGACGCGTCGTCGATTCAATGCCTCCTCGCCACCAGGTTGCGCACGCGCGCTCGTCATCGGATGACGCGTACGCAACCGGATGAGGTGGACGCAACGACTCATCGGATGACGCGTACGCAACCGGACGAGGTGGACGCAACGACTCATCGGATGACGTGGATCCGCCCGCGTCTGGACGTCTCTCCGAAATCGATTCGCACGAAATAGATTCCGGCAGGAACGAGCCGGCCATCAGGGCCCATTCCGTCCCAGGACGCGACCCGGACGCCCGCAGGTCCAGACTCGGTCGTGAATCGCTCGACGCTCCGCCCAGCGGCATCGTAGATCTCCACCGCCGCGGTGCCCTCCGGCGCCTGGAAGCGGAGCTGAGTCGGGCCGTACGTAGGAGAGGGCTCCGGAAGAACGCCTCCCTCCGGTTGCGCACGCATCGGGAAGGTGCGCGTCGAGACTTCGAGCCATCTCGCTTCGACCTCGCCTTCGATCGGGAAGTAATCGGGATGACTCACCCGGAATGGATAGATGCCTTGTGGAAGAGTGAGCGGAAATCGGCCCAGCTGGTCGGACGGATATGCCTCCGAGAGGAACGGAAAGTAGACGGACGCTCCGGAAATCGGCTTTCCCGTGCCCGCTTCTTCGAAGACGAGCGTGATGTCCGCTTCCGAGAGCCGCGGCTCGAAGATCCAAAGACCGTTCGACATGTCGCTCGCCAGGATGTTGCCCGAAGGCAGATGCGGATAGACGCCGAAGCATCCGGTAAGCCCGGGATTGCTCCCCGCGAAGGTGTCGTAGCGCGAAAGCTGGGCGGGCTTGGCCGGATCGCGCACATCGAGCGCGTAGACGCCCGAGGTGTACCAGGAGACGTAGGCGATGTCGCCCTGGATATGGACGTTGTGCAGGATCGCATCCGGTTCGGTCGGATCCTTCCAACTCGCCACTTCGACCACTTCGGGTCCTTCGAGATCGAAGACATGGATGCTTCCACCGGCCGATTCATCGGTGGCGAAGAAGTAGCGTCCGTCCTCGGTCAACCAGCCGCTGTGCGCATACCACACGAGGAACGGAACACGTTCGACGAGAGAGACCTCTGGCAAGCGGGAGACGTCGAGGATGACCAGGCTGTGACCCTCCGGATCGAGCCCGTAGGCGCGTCCATCTCTCACATGGAGATCATGGAACCGATACGGATACGAGCCCACCTGCACGAGGTGCGTGGGATCGCGCACGTCCAACACCTGCAGGTCTTGTCCGGGGCGGACGCTGTAGAGCATCCCGGTCTCGACGTCGATGTAGGAGTTGTGGCACCCGGCGATTCGGAGCGGCGCCCCGATCTCGACGGGATGCCGCGGATCGGCGAGGCTGACCACCTGGACGGTGCGAGCCTGGTCGTTCACGAGGAAGGCGTGATTGCCGTACGTCTTGATGTCGCTCGCGGCCGTGGTGCCGGACGGAATGAACGCCCGCTCGCGGGGCTCGCCCGGGTTCGTGACGTCGATGAAGCTGAATCCGGTGGATGTTCCGATGATCGCGAGCTCGGTGCCGTCGGGAGCGGCGTATCCCCACACGTCGGTGTAGTACACGTACTCGTGGAACCTGCCCAGCGGGAGGAGCTCGCTCGCTTCCGCGGGCTGAATGGACAGCGCGAGCAGGAACCAAGCCACGAGCCTCAGACTAGCCACGATCATGCGTGCCCGAATGCCAACGACGGATGCCATTACGAGCGCGAGAGGAACGGTCGTCGCGAAGCGGACCGCGAGGACGGATCTCTCATGCGAGCTCCCCTCTTTCGCGGACGAGTGCCGTCGCGTCTGGTG
>CAMPIC010000194.1 GCA_946886185.1 uncultured bacterium | reverse complement strand
GGACTGGGTGATGACGGGACCGGGATGGACTTCGCCGATCTTTCCCTCGATCCCGAAGTCGAGCAGCGTCTGCACGAGGACCTTGCTCTTCTCCAGGACTTCTTCTCGTGAGACGGTGCCGACTTGCGGCTTGGGCGCGTCGAGCAGATCGAGGGGCGGCAACGTGTAGGCGCCGCTCTTGACGGGCCGCGCGGGACGCGCGGGACGCTCGCGCGTGGGACGCTCTGCGATCTTCGGCCCCTGGAGTTGGCGCAAACGATCGGCGCGTGAGGACGCGACCGGCTCCTCCCATGAGGAGTCTTCGATTTCCTCCGCGCCTTCGCCGTCCTCTGCTTCCGCGTCGTCCTCCTCGTCCTCTTCGTAGCCTTCGCCGTCGCCTCCAGATTCCGATTCGACCGGAGCCTTCGCGGCGGTCTTGCCCGACTTGGCGCGCGGGGAGGCATGTTTCTCGCGCTCTCCCGACGGAGCTTTCGATCGGAGCCCTGCGTCGGAAGCAGAACGGCGGATGCGTCCGTAGATCAGACTCCCGGCCGCCATGGCAAGCTCACGCAGCCGGCCGCCCGCCTCCGCCATCCACTCCAGGGCACGCTGCCCCATTTCCATCGACCAGCCGGCGAGCGGCGAAGGGAGCAAGCGCGGCACTCCGAAGAACCAGAGCACCGCGAAGAGCGCGCCGCTCACGATCACGGCGCCGAGCGGACCGAGCATGTCAGGCGAGCCGAGCACCGCCGCCAAATCCCGCGGGCCGCTTCCCCAGATCTGAAGGGGCATCGCGGAAGCCGCGAACACGGAGAACGAGGCGGCGGTCGCTCCCATCCACAAGAGCATCCACCACGGTCTGCGCGGACGCCGGAGGAGCGCTCGCGCTCCGATCACGAAAAGGAGCGTGACGATCGGGATCGAGAGCGGAACGCCGAAGTAGCCGAAGAGCACATCGGCGGTGACACGGCCGACCATGCCGCACGCGTCGGGCGGCACGCCGGGCAGGAGAGGGTCCCCCGTCCAAGGTGGAGAGGAAACGAGCGAGCCGAGCACGAGGAGCGCGAGCGAAAGCCAGAGGAGGCCGAGCAAGGGCCGCCGATCGGGCAGAGCAGGTGTGCTCCCTCGCGCCATGAATGCTCCAGTTCTCCCGGGTCGCTCCCTGACCGGGTCTCCTGCCTTGGACTCGGGTCCGTCCTGGACCCGCGCGCATCCATGGTAGCGCGTCGCGCCGCTCGGGAAAAGCGGCGCTCTCGGCGCGTCAGAGACCGAGCACTCTCTTCAGCGCATCCACGCGCGAAGTCTGCTCCCAGGTGAACTCCGGCTCCATCCGGCCGAAGTGACCGTACGCCGCCGTCTTTCGATAGATCGGGCGGAGCAGCTCCAGGTCCCGGATGATCGCGTAGGGACGCAAGTCGAACACTTCACGGATGGCCGCTTCGAGCTTCTCCGGATCGACCCGGTGCGTTCCGTAGGTGTCGCAGTGGATCGAAACCGGTTCCGGATGGCCGATGCAGTACGCAAGCTGCACCTCGCAGCGCTCAGCCGCTCCCGCCGCGACCAGCGTCTTCGCGACCCAGCGCGCGGCATAGGCGGCGGAGCGATCCACCTTCGAGGGGTCCTTTCCGGAGAAGGCGCCTCCTCCGTGGCGAGCCATCCCGCCGTAGGTGTCGACGATGATCTTGCGCCCGGTGAGCCCGGTGTCGGCGGCCGGACCTCCGTGCACGAATCGTCCGGTGCGATTGATGTAGAGCTTGAGGTCGGTGGCGTCGATGTCCGGAGGCAGCAACGGCCGAATGACGGCCCGCTCGATGTCGGCGCGGATCTGCTCGATCTTCACTTCGGGGCGGTGCTGCGCGGAGATCACCACGGTGTCGATCCGGCGCGGGCGGCCGTCGGCATACTCGATCGTGACTTGAGATTTTCCATCCGGACCGAGATACGGAAGCTCGCCGGAAACGCGCACCGCTTCGAGACGATGGGCGAGCTGGTGCGCGAGCAGGATCGGAAGCGGCATCAGCACCTCCGTCTCCTCGGTCGCGTATCCGAACATGAGCCCTTGATCCCCCGCTCCCTGCTGCTCTGGATCGGGACGATCGACTCCCTGATTGATGTCGGGCGACTGCTTGTCGATGGTGGTGAGGACGGCGCACGTCTCCCAGTCGAATCCATAGGAAGGATCGTCGTACCCGATCGAACGCAACGTCCGGCGCACGATATCGGGGATGTCGGCCCAGGCTGTCGTGGAGATCTCACCCGAGACGAGCGCCATCCCGGTAGTCACCAGCGTTTCGCAGGCGACATGTGCCCGCGTGTCCTCGGCGATGATGGCGTCGAGAACCGCGTCCGAGACCTGGTCGGCGACCTTGTCGGGGTGCCCAGCGGTCACGGATTCGGACGTGATGAGCGTACGGTGGCGCATCGTTACCTCTTCTCCTCTACGGTGATGGCGGATGGACAGGCGCAGTTCCAACCCGCGCCGGATTGAGCCGGATGGTGACCCGGGAGCGTATCACGCGCTGGAATGGCCCGGCAACTCGCGGCTTGCGCGCCGGAGCGCTCATCGCGCGCGCACGGCTGCCTTGACTCGATCGAGCGCGGGAATCGAGAGAGGATCGACGCCGCGCGCCTGCGCGCATGCAAGGCTGGCGAGGTCGCCGAGCCAGAGCAGCCCCAGAACGCGCTCGATCCAGGAGCGCTCGGGCGCGATCTCCCCCTCGCCTGGAAGAGCAACGAGGCGCCGCACCTCACCGCCCGCGTTTCGGACCTCATCGAGCATCGCGTCGATCGCGCGCTGCCGTTCCGCATGCGCGGGATCCAGCTCGAGCACGACGCAGAGCGGAGCTCCTTCCCGAGCAGGCACGCCGGCGCTCGCCGGATCGGACCAGGCCTCCACTTCGTTGTGCGTAACCTCCGGAAAATATCCGACTTGGGCCATTTGCTTCGCGTTTTCCGCGAGCTGGCTCTTCCACCTCTGCGCAAGCGGGAGCGCCGCTTCGGTGGAGGCATAGAGGTAGACAGGACGGTTCGCCATGGCCCTGCCGAGCTCGACCGGATCCGCGCCGAGCGCCTCCGGGCCGCGCGCGGCTCGGAGCTCGGAAAGGAACGCTGCCGCCCCGGCAAGGCCCTCCGCGAGGGGAGCGGCGGACTCGGTGTCCAGCCAGAGCGCGGCGCGTATCCACCCGGCACCTCGAAACAGGGGCGCCCCTGGACGCGAGCGCGCTGCAGGAGCTCACCGCCGGATGTGATCGCCGAAAGTCGCGCGCCTCTGCGAGTCCCTTCCTCCCAGACCCCCAGTGCTTCCCATGTCTGGCCGGAGTAGCTCACGACGAGCAGATCGGTGCTCTCGTCGATCCAGGCGGGAAGGGCGCCGTCTCCGACGAAGCTCACCGGCTCGGAGAGGCGATCGTTCAGGACGAGCGCGGCCAGTCGGCCGCTGATGCCCGATCCCCCCATCCCCATGATGACGCGCCGGCGCGCTTGCGGTTGCCCGGGCGCGTGTGGAGTGGAGGACTGGCGATGTCCGGATGCGGGCCAACCGCGATCGCGCGCCGCGGCCAGCGCGCCGGCGATCTGCTTCGGCAGCTCTTCGGTCCACTTCGTCATCTGGCCCATGCCGGGCAGCGATTCATCCATCTCGGGCCGATCCTTCGTGTCTGCTGTCACGTCTGCCAGGAGGAGCCGCCATCAATGGAGCCGCCTCCGCTCCCAGGATCGGCCGGAGCGCCGCCTCCACCACTCGTCGCACCTCCGCGCCCGTCGGTTGCAGGAGCGCCTCCTCGGTCATGCGCCGCAAATCCACGATCCTCACTCTACGCACCAGATCCTTGATTCGGCGAACGCTCTTCGGAGCCATGCTGAGCTGCGTGCACCCGAGCCCCAGGAGGAAGGCGGCGCCATGGAGCGACCCCGCCATCTCTCCGCACGCGGAAACGGGAATGCCGGCGCGCTGTCCCGCTTCCAAGGTGGCCGCGAGAGCGCGCAGCACCGCCGGATGGAAGGGATCGTAGAGGTAAGCGACGTTCTGATTCGCGCGATCGACGGCGAGCGTGTACTGGATGAGATCGTTCGATCCGATGGAGAAGAAGTCGCATTCGCGCGCGAAGAGGTCGGCGAGCGCGACCGCCGCCGGGACCTCGATCATGATTCCGCACTCCACCGCGCCGATCTGGACGCCTTCCCTCTTCAGCTCGCGGCGCGCTTCCTCGCGAACCTCGTTCGCGTCGCGCAGTTCCTCGACCGAGGTGACCATCGGATAGAGGATCCGCACCTTTCCCTGGGTCGACGCGCGCAGGATGGCGCGAAGCTGCGTTTTGAGCACATCGCGATGCTGGAGGAGGAAGCGGATGCCGCGCACTCCCAGAAACGGATTGTCGGCGCGCGTCGTCCCCACGTAGGAAGCGAACTTGTCCCCCCCGAGATCGAAGGTCCGGATCGTGACCGGATGCGGGCGGAGTCGCCGGGCGACGCGCCGATACGCGCGCAGCTGACCCTCTTCGTCCGGCGGCTCATCGCGCCCCAAGAAGAAGAACTCGGTGCGGAAAAGTCCCACGCCGGCGCAGTGGAGGCGAGCGGCCACATCCGCGTCTTCGGGAATCTCGATGTTCGCCTGGATGGAAATCGGGTACGAGTCGATCGTGACCGCCGGCTCCCGGTCGATGCGCGCCAGCGCCTTGTCCCTGCGGAGCGCCTGTTTGCGCCTCGTTTCGAACACGCGCACCTCCGCGGGAGTCGGGCGCACCACCACATCGCCGTGATCGCCGTCGACCAGCACCGTATCCCCCTCTCGGATGTGGGGAGTGAGGTCGACCAGTCCCACCACCGCGGGGATCCCGCGAGAGCGCGCGAGGATGGCGGCATGGCTGGTGGCGCCGCCGTGGTCGGTGACGACTCCGCGCACCCGCTCGGGATCGAAGGAGGCGGCATCGCTCGGCGCGAGCTCGGTGGCGACCAGGATCGAGCCGACCGGAACGCTCCTTCCCCCGCCGCGCGAATCGCCTTCCAGATGCCGCAGGATCCGCCTGCGCACGTCACGGATGTCGGCGGCGCGCGCGCGGAAGTACTCCGCATCGGAAGCCTCGAGCGAAGAGATGTGCTTTTGAAAGACCTGTGCGAGGAGCATGGCCGCGGACCGGCGCTCGGAGCGGATCCGCGCAATCACTTCTTCGAGCGCGGAGTCTTCCAGAATGAGCAGATGCGCGTCGAGCACGCGCACGCCCGGATCATCGGGATCGGAGGCAAGCACTTCCTTCAGCGCGCGCAGCTCGTCGCGGCTCCGCCGGATCGCGACGCGAAACCTCCGCACCTCGCTCGCTTCCTCGCCGGGCGGGAGCGGGCGATCGATGGGAGGCGCCTCATCGGAAACGGAGAGATGCGCCGGCCCGATCACCAATCCGCCGGAGACCGGGATGCCGGTGCGGTGCACCGAGGCGAGCCTTCGTCCCCGGACCGGACTCATGACGGATCCTCACCGAATCGACACACCACCAGCTCGGTAAGGGAGCGCACCGCGTCTTCTGCGTCGGGCCCTTCGGCGGTGATGGTGAGCTGCGCGCCGGTCTCCGCGGCCAGCATGAGCACTCCCAGGATGCTCTTTCCGTTCACGTTGAGATCGCCGTGGCGCACGAAGATCTCCGACTGGAACTCGCTCGCCTTCTTGACGAACACGCCCGCCGGGTATGCATGGATGCCGGGGTAGTTGCGCACCACCACCTTTCCCTCCACCACTTGCGAACTCTCCCTTCCGTCTATCCCCGGAGTCCCACTGCGCCGAGCAGCAACGCCGCGGCCACGGCGATCCAGGCCAACATGTACGGCGATCCCCCACGGCGCCCGAGCAGCAGTCCGATGACGAGCAGGCTCGCGAGCGCGATGAGCTCCACGGCTCCCCATTGCGCGACCTCGACGGCGACGAAACCGATCACCAGGCCCAAAAGAGCGCGCGCCAGCCGCTGCAGAGCTCCGATCCAGCGATCGAGCACGCGTTCGCCTAGCCACTGCACCACCGTTCGCTCGCCCGCCAGACCGATGCGCCAGGAGCGCACCGTCCACTGAGCTTGCAGCCCCAGACCGACTAGATACCCCAGCGCGATCGCAGGAGGCCAGAGCAGCGCCGCGGTCAAAAAGCCTCCCGTGGCGCAGGGCTGGAG
>CAMPIC010000193.1 GCA_946886185.1 uncultured bacterium | reverse complement strand
CCGCCCGGCTATCTCGCGCAGCAAGTTCGATTCGAAGAGGTGCACCCGGAGATGAAGGGCAAGGCTCCAATGACCAGGACGAACGCGGCGCACCTTCCATCGGCGGCCGATGCGCCTCCACCCGCCCGCATCGAGGCGCGCAACACCGGAGCGTTCAACGGAATCAACGACGTCGAGGTCGAGCAGGAGATGGTGGAGCTCTCGCAGAACGCGGTCCACTACCAGGCGATCGCGCAGCTCGTCGCGGGCCGATATCGCGCCCTCCTCGAAGCGATCCGGACCGAGGGATAACGCATGAAAGTCCAGTACCTGACAGGGATGAACATCTCGGCGAGCGGACTCGCGGCGCAACGGCGTCAGATGGACGTGGCCGCTGAGAACCTAGCCAACATCCACACCACGAGCACTCCGGAGGGAGGCCCGTACCGGCGCAAGATGGTCGCGTTCGAGGCCGAGACGGTCGAAGGCGCGGAGCGAAAGAGTCCTCTTCCGGTCGCATCCGTGCCGCTCCTCCGCACTCAGCCGGCGCATCGCGACGGGTCTCGCATCGTGCCCGGAGACGCGGGTCCCGACGGCGCGGGGGTGAGCGCGCGAGAAGAGCTGGATCCGTCGGAGTTTCCCACCGTCTACGACCCAGGGCATCCCGATGCCGACGCGGACGGGAACGTGCAGCTTCCGAACGTCGACATGGCTCAGGAAATGGTCACGTTGATGGCGGCGTCGCGCGCCTACGAAGCGAACGTTGCCGCGTTACGGTCGGCGCGCTCGATCGCGCAGGCGGCGCTGGATTTGATGCGGTAGTGAGGAAACCGCCGCGCGGATTGTCGCAAGTCGGGAGCGAAGTCCAAGTCGGAAGCGAAGTCGAAGCTGAGTCGAAGCGGTAGTGGAGGCGTAGATGGCGGCAATCAATGGAGTCGGAACCGGCGGCATCCGGATGCCGGGAGAGCTTCCCGATCCGAACCGCTTGCAGGGCGCGAACACGCCGTTTGGAACGAGCCGCGCGTCCGAGCCCTTTGCGTCCAGCCAGGCCGCGGAGACATTCGATGCGAACCTCACGCGCGGACTCTCCGCGGTGACCGAGACCGAAGCGTCGCGTCCCGCCAGCTTCACCGAGACCGCGGGGAACCTGGTCGGGGACGTCAACCGGTTGCAGCACCGTTCCGACGACACCTTCCGCGCCTTTCTGCGCGGACAAGCGGAGCTCCACGACGTCGCGCTCGCCTCCCACGAAGCATCCATCGCCATGCGTCTGACCGCGGAGATTCGCAACAAATTGATCGACGCCTACCGCGAAATCATGCGGACGCCGATGTGACGGTGAATCACCAGACGATCGAAAGCCATCAGATGTCTTCCCACATTTCATTCAAGGCTCGAAGTGACGCCGGTTTCGGGAACGCAGGAGATTGCGCGCGATGAACGCATTGGCTCGCCTTCGTCGCCTCTGGGATGAGCTGACGCTCAACCAACGGATCGTGATCGGCTCGGTCGGAGCCGGCATGGTCGTGTTGCTGGTTCTCGTCACGGGGTGGGCGGCGGAACCCGAATACACCGTCCTCTATGCCAACCTCGAGCCGGCGGACGCGAGCTCGATCGTGGACCGTCTGCGCGGCGATCAGGTCCCCTACGAAGTGGGAGACGGCGGACGCACCATCCGCGTACCCCAGGACCGCGTCCACGAGCTGCGCCTTTCCATGGCCGCGGACGGACTTCCGTCCTCCGGGACTGGATATGAGCTGCTCGATGCCAACAAGCTCGGGTGGACCGATTTCGTGCAGAAGTTCCAGCATCAGCGCGCGCTCGAAGGAGAGATCGCCCGCACCATCCAGACGATCGACGAAGTGCAATCCGCGCGCGTCCATCTGGTGATGCCCGAGCCGAGCCTGTTCGTCTCTCAAGAGAAGCCCGCGACCGCTTCGGTGGTCTTGCATCTGCGTCCCGGGGCGCGGCTCGCTCCCGGACAGATCGCGGGCGTGGTGCACCTCGTCTCCTCCGCGGTCGAAGGCCTGGACCCGGAGCGGGTCACGCTGCTCGACACCAATGGGACGCTGCTCGCGAGTCCGCACGAGGACTCTCTCGTGGGGGTCACTTCGGACCAGCTTTCCATCGTGCAAGCGGTCGAGAAAGAACTCACGTCCAAGGTGCAATCGCTCCTGGAAACGGTGCTCGGCGCGAACAAGTCGGTCGTCCGCATCGCCGCGGAGATGGACTTTGCCCATGCGGAAAGCACCACCGAATCGTTCGACGCAGATAACCCAGTAGTGCGGTCGGAAGATCGGAGCACGACCTCCAATCCCGACGGCAGCCAGACCGAGACCGCGACCACCAACTACGAGATCAGCAAGAAGGTCGAGCGCAAGACTGCGCCCGCGGGAAAGATCGGTCGTGTCACCGCCTCTGTCTTCGTCGACGGCACCTACACCGACGGCGAGGACGGGGCGCGCGTCTATGTTCCCCGCACTGCCGAAGAGATGATCAAGTTCGAGAACATCATCAAGACGGCGATCGGATTCGACGCCAAGCGCGGCGACGCGCTCACGGTGGAGAACATCGCCTTCGACAGCACGGTCCACGATCACGAGATGGACCAGATGGAGAAGTCGGAGCGGGTCCACATGTTGATGGAGGTGGGCAGCCGGGTGGGCAGCTTGCTCCTCGTCGCCGCGGCGCTCTTCCTGCTCGTCCGATGGGTGCGGCGCTCCACCTTGTTCAGTCCGCCGGCGCAGGAGAGCCAGCTCAGCGCGGGAGCTTCCGTTGCAGCGCTCCTTCCTCCCGTGGAGACGGAGCCGCTCAAAGACAAGATCGTCGAGCTGGCCAGGAACCGGCCCGAGGACGTGAGCCGCCTTCTCCGCATCTGGCTGCGGGAAGAGGACAAGTAAATGGCCCTGACGCTGAGCGGTCCGCAAAAGGCGGCTCTGGTGCTCATCACCGTCGGGACGGAGGCGGCGGCCCGCATTTTCCGTTTCCTTCCGCACGATGAGGTGGAGCAGCTCGTCGCCGAGGTTGCGAATCTAGGCGAGATCGCTTCCGATCAGCGCTCCAGCATCCTGGGAGAATTCGAGCAGCTCGCGCGCGCCAATCAATACATGACCGAAGGCGGCGTCGACATCGCGCGTCAGATCCTCGTGCAAGCGTTGGGTTCGGAGCGAGCGAACGAAATCATGGAGCGCCTCCATGCAAAGTCGGCGGGGGACGTCTTCCATATGAAGATGCTCAACCGGGTCGATCCCAAGCAGCTCGTCACCTTCATCCAGGGAGAGCACCCCCAGACCATCGCGCTCATCCTGGTGCAGCTCAATCCGCAGCACGCCGCGCCGGTGTTGTCCGCGCTTCCGCCGGAGATCCAGCCGAGTGTGATCGCGCGTATGGCGTCCATGGAGCAGATCTCTCCGGAGATGATTCGGGAGATCGAAGGCGTGCTGGAACAACATCTCGCGGGCATGGTGCGCGCTTCGCGCCAGCGCATCGGCGGCGTGCAGCTCGCCGCGGAGATCCTCAATCAGGTCGACCGCGCGGCGGAGAAGAACATCCTGAGCCGTCTGGAAGAGGAAGATCCCGACCTCGCCCAGCAGATTCGCGGCCTCATGTTCGTCTTCGAGGATCTTCTCCAGCTGAGCGATCGCAACATCCAGAGGCTGCTCAAGGATGTCGACTCGCGAGATCTCGCGATGGCCCTCAAGCTGGCCTCCGAGGACCTCAAGGAGAAGATCTTCAAGAACCTCTCCCAGCGCGCCGCCGAGATGTTGCGCGACGAGCTCGAGTACATGGGTCCGGTCCCGCTCAAGTCGGTGGAAGAAGCGCAGCGCGCGGTCGTGGAAACCGTGCGGCGGCTCGAAGAGGCTGGCGACATCCACGTGTCGCGCGGCGGAGAAGGGGAGCGGCTGGTATGAGCCAGATCCTCCGCAACGCCCGCGTCATCGAGGATTCGGTCAAGCTCGACGCGACGCGAGCGGGAACCTCGCCCGACGAAGAGAAGCGCTATTCGCTTCTCGACCTCCGCAAGATCGTGGCGGAAACGGAGCTGCGCGCGCAGATGGAAGCGGAGCGCGAGAAATCGCGGCTGCTCGAACAGCAGGAGGCACGTCTCGCGAGCGCGGTGGGTGCTCTTGCCGAAAGCGAGCGGCTCTTGAACGAGGCTCGGGAGCGGCTGTTGGTCGACGCCGCGCCTCACTTCATGAACTTGGTGATGGAAGTGACGCGCCGGATCGTGCGGATGCAGATGGAGGTTCCGGGCACGATCCAGCCTCTGGTCACGGAACTGCTCCAGCATGTGGGGCAGGCGGGCGAGATCTTGGTCCGCGTGGCTCCTGCCGACCTTGCGTACTTGCGCGAAGCGGGGGCGCTCCCTCGTCTGGAAGGTCGTCGCGCCCAGCTCGCGGCAGACGAATCGATCGTTCCCGGAGGATGCCGTGTCGAGACGGAGCGCGGCAGTTGGGATTGCCAGATCGAGACCCAGCTCCAGCGGATCGAAGAAACGCTGCGCGCGAGCATCGCCGACTGGATGGATCAGGAGGCGGCATGATTTGCCTCAGCCTCATCGAACCGCTGACGGCGCGGGCCAATCCCGCTGAGATGCCCGACCGGGTCGCGGACATCGATGATCGGATCGACGGGGAGGACGCATGACGGGTCCGAGCGTCACCGGACCGCTGGCCGGACGGGGTAGCCGTTTCACCGAAGCGCGTGCCGACGGAGTTGCGAGTGTCGTCGGATCGGACTCGGATCGGCTCTTGAGTCTCTTCCAGACGTGCGCCGATCAGGTCGGGCGCTGTGAGACCGCGCGGCCCATCGGCACGGTTACGCGCGTGGCCGGGCCGCTCGTCGAATCGCAGGGTCCGCTCGCCTCGGTCGGGGAGATTTGTCATCTCCACATCGAATCGGGGCAGCCTCCGTGTCTCGCCGAAGTGGTCGGTTTTCGCGATCACCGTCTTTTGCTCCTCGCGTATGGAGCCATCCACGGGCTCCGTGCGGGCGTGGAAGTGCGCGCCACCGGTGCTTCGTTGCAGGTTCCGGTCGGTCCGGGCTTGCTGGGACGCATCATCGATGGATTGGGGCGGCCGCTCGACGATCGCGGACCGCTGCGCGACGTCGAGATGCGGTCGGTGCAGGTCGCGATCCCGCATCCGCTCCAGCGCGCGCGGATCGAGTGCCCTCTGAGCACGGGAGTGCGCGCGATCGATGCGTTTTTGACGATCGGCCGCGGCCAGCGCATGGGGATCTTCGCCGGTAGTGGAGTCGGAAAGTCGGTGCTATTAGGAACGATCGCGCAGCAGACCGACGCCGACGTTTCGGTCGTCGCTTTGGTGGGGGAGCGCGGCCGGGAAGTGCGCGAATTCCTCGAACGCGATTTGACAGAGGCCGGCCTGGAACGGTCCGTGGTGGTGGTTGCGACTGCCGACGAGCCCGCGCTCATGCGCGTCAAGGCTGCGATCGTCGCGACACGGATTGCCGCCGCGTACCGGCGAAGCGGTCGTCATGTGTTGTTGCTCATGGATTCATTGACTCGTGTGGCGATGGCGCAGCGCGAGATCGGGCTGGTCGTCGGGGAGCCTCCGACGTCAAAGGGATACACGCCCTCGGTCTTTGCTCTTCTCTCCCAGGTGCTCGAGCGTGCCGGAACTGATCATCACGGATCGGTGACCGGTCTCTACACCGTCCTCGTGGAAGGGGACGACATGGGAGATCCGATCGCCGACTCGGCGCGCTCGATCCTCGACGGTCACGTCGTGCTTTCGCGCCGGCTGGCGCATCGCAATCACTATCCCGCCATTGACGTACTCGAATCGGTCAGTCGGCTGCTTCCCGAAGTGACGACGCCCGAGCATCGGCAGAATCAGGGTCAAGTCCGCGAGTGGTTGGCTGCGTATCGCGAGGTCGAGGAGCTGCTCCAGCTCGGCGCCTACGTGCCCGGTCACTCCGCGGTCACCGATCAGGCCATCGATCGGATGCCCGAAATCCTTCGCTTTCTCAAACAATCGGCGGGGATCGGAACGCCCCTCGCGGAAACGAGCGGTTGGTTGTCCGACCTCACGACAGGGAGACCTCGATGAAGCGGTTCCGCTTTGCCCTCGATGGACTGGTCCGCGTGCGCGAGCAGGAGGTACGCGATCAGCAGATCCGTTTGGCCACCGCCGCGCGAGCCTTCGAG
>CAMPIC010000192.1 GCA_946886185.1 uncultured bacterium | reverse complement strand
GTGTACGCGGCGGTGCGCTCGCGTCGCGCCTCCTCGCTGCGCGCGAGGATCTCCGGATCGGGAGTCGAGAGCACCACGTACGGCTGCTCGAGCAAGCGCCAGCTTGCGATCAGCGCGGTCCACGGATTCCCCGGCTCGTTGAGCAATGCCTCGGCGCGCGCCGTCTGTTCCCCCAGGGCGAGATTGCGCTGGAATCCCTCGCGCCGCACCAGCTGGAGCTGCCGGATCCAGTCGGACCCGGTGCCGCGATATCCGAAACGCGGCGGAGAGTTGAGCAGGTTCCGGCTCTCGCGCCGCTGCTCCAGGAGCAAGTTGTGGACTCGCGCGTTGAATGCAGCCAGCTCCGGCGAGTCGGGCGCAAACGATGCGATCGCGCGAATCTCATCCAGAACCATGGCCCGAACCCGTTCGGCGACTTCGTCCGTAGCCATCTTCGGCGCGATGTTGTTGAACCCGATGAAAATCGGCTGACCCGGATCGGAATCGAGCCAACCGAAGACCTCGTTGCCTCCCAGGTCGATCGCTCGAGTCTGAGAATCGATGAACTTCCGATAGAGATTGGAAGTCTCGCCTCCCGCGAGAGCGTTCACGAAGAGGCCGGCCAGATAGTACCGATCGAGATCGAGATTCCGCTCGGCCGGCCACGCCATGACCAGGACTCCCGGCTCGTTCGGATTCTGATTCGGGAAGTGGACATGGGCGATCGTGCCGCGCGGAGCAGGCTCCGGTGGAGGCAGCCGATCCACGAGATTCGCCGGATCCTCCCCAGGCTTCGCGTCCGGCTCGATCCGGCCGAACGTCGCGCTCAACCGCGACAAACAGTCCTGCAAGCTGAGCTCGTCTCCGATCGAGACCACGGCTCCCATGTTGGAGAGATGGTGGGTGCGCGCATGGAAATCGCGGATCTCTTCCGGAGTCAGCTCCCGAATCGCGGCCGGCTCCCCTCCGGAAGACACCGCCATCGGGTGGGCCGGCCCATAGAGCAGGCGGGGTAGTTGGTCCCAGACATATCCCCAAGGCCGCTCGTAGGTGCTGACCATCTCGTTGTAGACGGTCCCTTTCTCCTCCAGCCCGAGAGTGCCGTCCTCGAGCAGGGTGATCCCCATGTTGCACACTTCGCGGCGGATCTCCTCGTCGCTGTAGTTGGGATGGAGCATCGCGTCGAGCTTCTCTTCGAAGAGCCGGAAGAACACGTCGGCGCCGGCGGCGGTGTGGAAGTGATAGCAAGTCCGCCATTGCTCCGTGTACGCGGAGCTCTCACCCAGGGACATGTCTTCGAGCGAAGCGACGAAACGACCCTTCGTTCCCTTGCCCAGAAGAAGGTGCTCCAATGTGTGCGGCTCCCCCTGATCGGTCGGAGGAGGAGTGTTGACCCAGACGAATGCCTGCGGGAGAGACTGGATCCGCAAGACATCCAGCACGAAACCGCTCCGCTCGTGCCGGAAACGCGCGCCGATCCTCGTTCCATTCTCGTTCTCGTACACCGCTTCGAGCGTGAAGTCGGCGATCGCCGTCCCCTCGTGCAGCGCGTCGAACTCGTTTCCGGCGCGCGAAAGAGCGGCCGCGCCGTCGGCCGTTGCCTGTGCCGCCGGCGGGCGATGCGCGGCGGCGCGATTGGATGCGGCCGCACCGTGGGCGGGATGCGTCGCCGAGATGGTCATCGCCGCCCCGACGCCGGCCGCGAGGAAGAATCGAGTGGAGCGAGGATTCGGCGTAACCATGGAGTTCCTTTTCTTTTCAATGATGCGTCTCGTCCGCTTTTCCGGACCGGAGCGTTTCCCCGGTCTTCAAGTAGTGCTCGATCGCGACTTTCCACTCATCAATCCAGGCGGTGAAATACTCCGGCGTGTGCCGCGAGACGTAGAGGTTGCCGCGCTCGGTCAGGCCGGTGAACTCGTAGACGATCTCAGCCCGCGTCGCGGTGGGATCCGACCGCAAATCGATCTGAATGCGCGCGACGTGCGACTCGGGAGACACCACGACGTATTGGACTCGCGCCGTTTCCGGGGACTGGCCGCCGTCGGGCACACCTTCCTGGGGAACTCGCGGATCGCGCTGATACTGAGCGAGAACCCACGTCGCGCGACCTCCTTCGTGCTCGGTCTGGAAGACGCAGCCTTCCCGCATCGGCTCCACGTCGCGCGAAAGCATTACCGGGCTCCATCCGTCTGCCCAATCCGATTCCCGGACCGGTCCGAAGAGGGGAAAGACCGCGTCGAGATCGGCATGCAGAAGGATCGCCGCTCGGCGGGTGAGCTCTACCGGCACGAAGTCGGTCTTGGGGCTGGCCTGCGCGTCCGGGTCTTCATTCTTTGCATCGATCTCCGTTCGATCCGTTCGGTTTGGGCCGACGTGCAGAAAAGTGCCCCACCGGGACTCGAGGGGCCAGGATACCGGGTCCCCTCGAAGCGTGGCAATCAGCGTGCAGTGCGGCCAAAGCGCCTGGAACTGCGGGCGATTCAGACAGCCGCCCACCGGAACCTCGACTCTCCGTTTAGACGGGTAGCTAGCGAGCCCGTTTCGCATCCCGATATCCGCGTCGATACCCGCGCCCGAACGCCTCCTCCAGGAGCGCGGCATACTGTTCCGCGTCGGACCGATCCCGGCTCACGATCACGGTGACATCAGACCCGTTTACGACTCGATAGCTCCCGCCTGGCTCCTCCTCGACGCGATACTCACGCTCACGCTGTTCCGACATTCGATGACTCCTCTTTCGACGATCCGCCTGACAGCTTCATCCCGGACTTTGACGGCCCTGAAGCGGCGCTGGTAAAGACTCCCCCGCGCGAGTATCATGCCGCCGGCCGAACCAGAGGAGGGACGAGATGGTCGGGCTCATCGTGCTGGTCTTGCTCGTGCTGGCGTTCGCCGGCCTGGCGATCGGAATCTACAATCGCCTCGTGGGGCTGAAGAACCGGGCAGAAGGTGCGTGGTCGGACATCGATGTGCAGCTCAAACGCCGCCACGACCTGGTCGGAAACCTCGTGGAGACCGTCAAAGGATACGCAACGCATGAGAAAAGCACGCTGGAAGCGGTGATCCAGGCTCGCTCTCGCGCCATCAGCGCTTCGCAGAGCGGAGACGCTGCCGCGTCCAGCCAGGCGGAGGGCTTCCTCACCGCCCAGCTTCGGGGACTCTTCGCCCTGGCCGAGGCGTATCCCGACCTCAAAGCGAACACGAACTTCCAGGATCTCCAACGGTCCCTCGAGAACCTCGAGACCGAGATCCAATCGGCCCGCCGCTATTACAATGCGGTGGTGCGCGACTACAACACGCGCATTCAATCCTTCCCCGACCTGCTCCTGGCGCGGCCGATGGGCTTCACGGAGCGGAAGTTCTTCGAGCTGGACGATCCCAGCGAGAAAGCCGTGCCGCGTGTGCAATTCTAACGCTGGTTGCAGCACGTTCTCATGGGCTGGTCGATGATTACACTCCCCCGTTGTTCCGTGCGGCGCGCGTTGATTTTTTCGGTGCTGCTGCTCGTGGCCGGACTTTTCGCCTCTTCGGCGCGCGCGGACCGCGGCGGCTACGTCATCCAGAGCTTCGACACCGACCTGTCGGTGCAGCGCAACTCGGACCTTCTGGTGTCGGAGCGGATCCAGGTCGAGTTCACCGAGCCGAGGCACGGAATCTATCGGCTGATTCCCAACCAGTATCGAGACCGCCACGGATTCCAGTACAGCTTTCGCATCAAAGACCTGAGCGTCACGGACGCGGAGGGCCGCGCCCATACCGCGAAGGTGAGTCACGAAGGCCGCTATGTGCGCATCCGCATCGGCGATGCGGATCGGGAAGTGTCGGGGCCGGTTCACTATCACATCCAGTATCGCGTGCAAGACGCGCTCGGCCACTTCCCGGAGTACGACGAGTTGTACTGGAACGCGACCGGCAATGAGTGGGAGGCGCCGATCTTTCATGCCTCCGCCACGGTACATCTTCCGACGGAGCTGCCGGCAGATTCCCTGCTCGGGCTCGCGTTCGTCGGGTCTACGGGGAGTGAGGCGCAGGACGCGCGCGTAGCGATTCCAAACCCGGGGGAGATCACGTACGAGTACGGTCAAGCGCTCCGCCCTCTCGAAGGCTTGACCATCGTCGCCAACTGGCCGCATGGATATGTCGAGTTTCCCGGGATCGCCACGAGCGTGGCGCGCTTCTTCGGCGACAACTGGATCCTCCTCGCGCCGCTGGCCGCGTTCCTTTTCCTGATTCGCCGGTACCGTTCATCCGGGAAAGATCCCGATTTCGAGCGATCGATCGCGGTCCAGTACCAGGCTCCCCCGAACATGACCCCGGGAGAGATCGGGACCTTGATCGATGAACACGTCGATCTCAGGGACATCACCGCCACAGTGGTCGATCTCGCGGTGCGCGGCTTTGTGCGCATCGAGGTGGCCGAGGAGTCGTCCTTGTTCGGATTGGTCAAGAAGGAGGAAGTCGTCTTCCATCTCTTGCGGGACAAGAACGACCCAGCGCTCCTCCCCCACGAGCGCGAAGTGTTGAGCGCTTTGTTCGCTGCAGGTGACCGGGCCGAAGCATCCGATCTCCGGGAAAAGTTCTACCGAAAGATTCCCGCAATTCACACCGCGATCGAGGAACGGCTCGTCGAGAACAAGTATTTCACCGGCTCTCCCAAGAAAGTGCGCAACCGCTATCGCGCACTCGGATTCTTCGCCGGACTGCTCGTCTTCTTCGCCGGGATCGGCTGGATCGCGTTCCGTGGAACCGGAGCGCCCCCCGTGGCGCCGATCATCGCGGCTGCAATCACGTTCATTCTCTTCTTCGCCTTCAGTCGCGCGATGCCCCGGCGAACCACCGCGGGAGTCGAGATGCGCAACTGGGCGCTCGGATTCGAAGAGTTCGTCGATCGTGTGGAGAGCGACAAGCTGGATCGAGCCGAACGGCGCAACCTCTTCGAGCAACTCCTCCCGTACGCCATGGCGCTGGGCATCTCCACTCGGTGGGCCAAACGATTCGAGAACATCTACAAGGAACACCCGCCCGCCTGGTACGGCGGCATGGGTTATCACGGCGACTTCGGCACCAGCCGTTTCGAGCAGAGCCTGAGCTCCTCCATGAAGTCGGTCGGCCGCAGCAGGACCGCGTCTCCTCGTTCTTCCAGCGGTAGCGGAGGGGGAGGATTCTCCGGAGGAGGCGGCGGTGGCGGAGGCGGCGGATCCTGGTGACGCCAACGCGGCGCTCGTTGACCGGCAGGCTGCGATAGCCTTACATTCGCGGCGCTTATTTTCCGCACGAGTCGTGGCCCGAGTCCTGCAGCGGGTCATCAGAGCGTCGACGCATCGTCGACTGACATCTGCTGCGGCAGAGGGAATCTGCCGGCGCTGTTCACGGAGGAATTCTTGGAGGCCGACCGCCCCGCTGCTGACGCTGTCCGCGAAACCGTCGCCGCGGAACCGGAAGTAGTCGCTCACGGCCTTCGGCGCACCGAGATCGAGCGCGTGCTGCGCAGCTATTGGGGATTTGAAACGCTCCGTCCTCACCAGGAGGAGGCGATCCACGCGGCGCTCAGCGGGCGCGACTCCCTCGTGATCCTGCCCACCGGCGGCGGCAAATCGCTTTGTTATCAGGTCCCTCCGCTGATCCATCGCGGCTTCAGCGTCGTGGTCTCGCCGCTCAAAGCGCTCATGAACGATCAGGTGGCCGGACTCGAGCTGATCGGATATCCAGTTGCCTCCATCCACGGCGATCTCACGCATGAGGAGCGGATCCGCATCCGTCACCGCGTGGAGCGGGGTGAGGTCAAGCTTCTCTTCGTGACTCCGGAGCGTCTCGCGCTGAACGGATTTTCCAGCTGGCTGGCGCGCCAGCAGCCAGTGTCCTTCGCGATCGACGAAGCACATTGCATCAGCCAATGGGGACACGACTTCCGTCCCGATTACCGCAGACTCGGCGAGCTGCGCGATCAGTTTCCTGAAGCCACCTTCCAGGCCTTCACGGCGACAGCCACTCCGCGAGTGCGGCAGGACATCGTTCGCGAGCTGCGCCTGAGGGATCCGAACGTGCTGATGGGGAATTTCGATCGCCCCAACCTGACGTATCGATTCTTTCCGCGGATCGATGTAGGCCGGCCGGTTGGCGCGTCCCGCGAGCGTTTCGAGGAACAGCGTGTAGAGCGCCTGCCCCGCACCGTCCGA
>CAMPIC010000191.1 GCA_946886185.1 uncultured bacterium | reverse complement strand
CGCCCGGAGCGCCTTCCGACCCGGCAGCAGCACCTTCCGACTCGCCCGGAGCGCCTTCCGACTCGGCAGCAGCACCCTCCGACACGGCCGCAGCACCCTCCGACACGGCCGCAGCACCTTCCGACTCGGCCACAGCGCCTTCCGACATGGCCTCAGCTCCCTCAGACTCTACGGGCGCTGCGGAAGATTCCGTGCGCGCGAGAGGGCGTGGGCGCGCGGATTCGAAGGAAGAGCCCGAGCTGACGGAAGAGACGGAGTTCCGCGACTGGCTCACGGCTCACGATCCTTCGAAATGGTTGGGTTGGCATTCATTCTCCCATCCCGACTTTCCCGATCTCGAGACCTACATCGGGGGATATGCGCCTCTCGCCAGGATCAATCCGCCTCCGCGGGTGATCGATTCGATCGCGCCCGCGCACCTCGAGCTGGTCGAGCGTCTCCTTGCATCCGTACCGCGCGTTCGCATTCGGGAAGCTCGTCTGGAGTCGGTCGGAAGCGGCCTTCATGAGCTTCGATTCACCGTCGAGAACTCCGGATATCTACCCGATCGCTTGGCTCTCGGCGAGTACTCGGCGGAAGTACGACCGACTCGCTACGAGCTCCGTCTTCCCGATGGATCGGAGGTCTTGGGCGCCGCGCCCCGTGGACCCATCGAGATGTTGGAAGGAAGCGGGGGCTCACGAGAGATCCGTCTCATGGTGCGCATCCCTTCGGGAGGGAACGTGACGATCGACGCGATTTCGGAGCTGGGCGGCCGAGACCGTCGAACGATCCGGACCGGGGAACACTGGCGCGCTTCTCAGGGCGGAGGTGAGCGATGAAATCGACGAGATGGAGCGCACTCCGAGCGACGGCGCTCGTGATTGGGATGACCCTGTTCAATCTGGGCGCAACGGACGCGTACGCACAGATCTCGCCGGATCAGACTTTC
The DNA here is from genome assembly GCA_946886185.1 of uncultured bacterium. The sequence continues at coordinate 5,255 of CAMPIC010000191.1, read as the reverse complement.
CCGGCGCTGGGCGCGCCCGACGATCCCAAGGTGCGCGTCTCCTGGGATCATTTCTATGACGTCGCCGGGCTCACCCAGATCCTGCGCCAGCTCGAAGCCGCCTATCCGGATCTCTGCGAATTCATCGTGCTCGGACGATCTGTCGAAGGACGAGAGATCGTGGGATTGCGCGTGACCAACGAAAAGAAAGGCGATCCGCGTACCAAGCCCACGATGTACATCGACGGCAATATCCACGGAAACGAAGTCCAGACCGGCGAGACGGTCGCGTACACCGCCTGGTATCTGCTCGAGATGTACGGTCGCGTCGAACGCGTCACCCGCCTCGTGGACGACAAAGCGTTTTTCCTCATTCCGACCATCAACCCCGACGGTCGCGATCATTGGTTCCACGGCGCTGCCAATCCGCACAACTTTCGCGGCGGTATGATCCCGATCGACGAGGACGGTGACGGTCTCTTCGACGAAGATGGCCCTGACGACATGGACGGCGATGGCCATCTCACGCGCATGCGAGTCCGCGATCCGTGGGGCCGCTATGGGCCCGATCCTGATTTCCCCGAGTATCTGATGATCGAAGTCGATCGAGACGAGCGCGGCGAGTACCGCTTGCTCGGGCAGGAAGGCTTCGACAATGACGGAGACGGGCTGATCAACGAAGACGATCCGGGCGGTTACGACGCCAATCGCAACTGGCCGTGGATGTGGCAGCCGGAAGGGATCCAGGGAGGCGCGCACGCCTATCCGTTCTCCTTGCCGGAGACGCGCGCGATAGGGGAGTTCGTGGAGGCGCATCCCAACATCGCCGCCGCGCAGACGTATCATAATTCCGGAGGGATGATCCTCCGATCGCCCGGCGCCGAAGTGGGCAAGATGAACGATCGGGACGACGACCTCTACGCGTTCATCGGCAAACGCGGCGAGGAGTTCCTTCCCGGGTATCGATCCATGGTGCTCTGGAAGGATCTCTATCAAGTCTGGGGCGGCGAAATCGACTGGTTCTACGGCGCGATCGGAGTCGTCTGCTTCTCGAACGAGCTGTGGACGGAGAAGAACCTCTATCGAAAGGATCTCGAGGGAGGCGATGAAGGACGGCGCCAGCGCGCCGCGTTCCTTCGATACCTCCTCCAGGACGACGGCATGACCGCCTGGCACGAGATCGATCATCCCGATTACGGGAAAGTCGAGGTGGGCGGGACTGCCAAGGAGTTCGGCAGAGTGCCGCCGTCCTTCCTTTTGGAAGAAGAGCTCCACCGCAACATGTCGTTCAGCCTCTACCACGCCGAATCCATGCCGCTGGTCGCGATCGAGGAGGTGCAGGTGAGCGTGCTCGGCAACGGTCTGCATCGCGTGCGGGTGGGGATCGAGAATCACGGGATCATTCCGACCCGACTGAAGCACGACATCGACAACGGGATCACGGCCAAGAACTCGGTGACGCTGAGCGGTCTCGACGTGCTCGCCGCGGGAGAGGTGACCGATCCCGGCCGCGATCAGGTCGCGTGGCAGGACGGGCGTCCAGACCGCCTCTTGCTCGAAACGATCCCGGGACTGAGTCGCATCTGGGTCGAATTCCTGGTCTCGGGATCTGGGAGCGGTCGCGTGCGCGTCGAGGCGTTGCGCGGCGGCGTCGCGGAGCGCGCATTCTCCGTTCCAGGATGAGCAGCGCCATGGACTCTCGGGTCCTGATCATCATTCCGGCCTATCACGAGGAGTTCACTCTTCCGGCTCTGCTGCCTCGCATTCGAGAGGTGATGCCGGACGCCGAGATCCTCGTGATCGACGATGGCTCGAGCGAGGCCACGTCTCAGGTGGCGCGCGCGGGAGGCGCGCGGGTCGCGCGACATCCGATCAATCTCGGCTACGGCGCGGCCATTCAGACCGGATATCGCTATGCGGCGGCGCATGGACATCGCGCCGTACTCCAGATCGACGCCGACGGGCAGCACGATCCGCGGTCGCTGCTCGATCTGCTCCGGACGCTGGAAGAAGGAGGGTGGGACCTCGTTCTCGGGTCACGCTTCCTGGGCGGCGCTCGCATGTACCGAGCTCCCCTGGCGCGCCGTCTGGGAATGCGGTTCTTCGGAGCGATGTCGAGCTGGGTTCTGGGGCGACGGATCACCGATCCCACCACCGGCTTTCAGGCCCTGGGACCCCGGTTGGTCCGCTACTATGCGGAAGGGCGGTTCTTTCCTCCCGACTATCCCGATGCGGATGTCCTGATCCGGGTCGGTCGAGCGGGGTTCCGGGTGACGGAGATCGCCGTGACGATGTACGAGAAGGACGGTCCGTCGATGCATTCCGGGCTCAAGCCGATCTACTACGTGGCGAAGATGATCATTTCGATCCTTCTCGTGCTCACCGTGGCGCCTCCCGCTCAACCGGCGGATGAGTCGACCACAGCTCCGCGGAGGACTCGATGATTGCGTCCGTCGCCGTGTCCGCAGCTCTGGTTGACGTGGACGACGGGTCGGACGTCGTGCATACCCCCGACGAGCTGGGTCCGGTGACTGCCGAGGCAGGAATTCGAAGCTGCGACGGGAGCACGAGATGACGTGGGAAGCCCGGATCTTCGTGGCAGGATTGGGAGCCGCGTTGCTTTTGGTGGTGCTGCGCGCGCTGCGCACGCATCGGATGCGATATGAATACTCCCCGCTGTGGATCCTCCTGGGAGGAGGGTTGATCGTCCTGTCACTGCTGCAACCGACCGCCGACCGGATCGCGCGTTGGGTGGGCATCGATTATCCGCCGGCTTTCTATCTGCTGCTTTGCCTGTTCGTGGTGCTGCTCTTCCTGTTCCATCTCTCGCTGCGCCTTTCGATCCTGGGCGATCAGATGAAGGACCTCGCACAGCAAATCGCGCTCTTTACCGCGAGCTCAGACCGGCCGCACGCCGGAACGTCCCAAAACCTCGAGATTGCGCGGACGGAACAGCGCGAGCGGGAGCCATCGTGAATACCGATCGCCTGTCGATGATCTTCGATCGCTCGGGCACGCTCGCCAAGGTCCTGGCGCCGGACTACGAATGGCGGCCGCAGCAGCAAGAGATGGCGCGGGCCGTCGCGCGTACCCTCGAATACGGAGGCGCGCTTTTGGTGGAAGCGCCCACCGGGGTCGGCAAGTCGATCAGCTATCTCGTGCCGGCGGTGTTGTGGTCGATCCGCCACGACAGCCCGGTCGTCATCTCGACCTACACGAAGCAGCTGCACGATCAGATCCTGAACATGGTGGGTCCGAACCTGAGGGGTTTGATCGACCGCCCGCTGCGCGTGGTCGTGCTCAAGGGAAGGTCGAGCTACCTCTGTAGACAACGTTGGGACCAGTTCGTCGCCGAACAGGAGGGCACCGCCGACAGCGAGCGCGTCGTCAACGCTCTCCAGCACTGGGCCGACTACACGGAAACCGGAGACTTCGCGGAAGCCCCGCCGCTCCTTCCGTCGGATCTCGGGGTCCTCGCGCGCATCTGTTCCGACGATCGATTCTGCTCCACGCAACGATGCCGTCCCGAGACCGGCTGCTTCTACAAGGTTTCGCGCAAGGTGGCCAAGGACGCGCATCTGGTGGTGGTCAATCACGCGCTTCTGATGACGGACCTGTTCACCGGCCGAGGCGGAATGCCGCCGTTCGAAGTGCTCATTCTCGACGAAGCGCATCACCTGGAGCGCGTCGCCGCGGAACCACTGTCGTACAGCGTTTCCGAACGGAGCCTGGAGAGCGCGCTTCGCGGATTGGGCGGACGCGGCGAGCCGGGCGTCACGGAAGATCTCCGCCGCGTGGCGCGCGTCGCGATGGGCGCCGAGTCGCGCGGAGCGCTTCTGGAGACCTTGAGAGACCTGGAATCGGCCACCGCCGACTTGATCGGGCAGGCCCGCAAGTTCTGGGAAGAGCTCCGGTCGATGCCGAGCTATCCGAGCACGTCGCAGCCGCTGCGCTACGGCCCTTCCGGCGCGCCGCCGTTTCCGGAGATCGGACACGACCTGTGTCAGGTGATCCGCGCGCATCTGATGCGCGTGCGCCTTCCCGTGGACGATCTGCGCGAGCGGCTCGATCTCGGCGCGGGAGGGCGGCCCGAATCTCTGACCATCGGAGAAGCGGAGCGCCGCCTGGAGCGCGTCACCGAGCAGGTGAGTCATCTCGAGCAGCTGATCACTCCGACCGATCGGCATCGCGTGTACTGGATCGAGGCTTCGAACAACGGCGCCTCGCTCCACACGGTTCCGCTGGTCGTGGGCACCGAGCTGCAAACCCGCCTCTTTGCCAAGAAGTCCTCCGTCGTCTTGACGTCCGCGACGCTTGCCGTGCACGGCTCGTTCGAACATGTCGCGCAGGCGCTCGGTCTACGCGAAGGGCGCTACGATTCGCTCGCGCTTCAATCTCCGTTCGACCTTCCGCGACAGGTGCAGGCGTTCGTACACACCGGGATCGAGGATCCCAACCAACCGGGATCGTCGAAGCAGCTGGCCGATGGGATCGTGGAGTTGGTGCGGCATCTGCGGAAGAAGACGCTGGTGCTGTTCACGTCCTATGACGCGTTGCGGCGCGTGGCTCAGCATCTGCAGGAACCGCTTGCCGCCATGGGAGTGAAGCTGCTCGCGCAAGGTGTGGGGGAGGGACGGCAACGGCTGCGCACCCAGTTCGAGCGGAGTGACGCTGCCGTGTTGCTCGGCGCCGCGTCCTTCTGGGAAGGCGTGGACTTTCCGGGACAGGATCTCGAGGTGTTGATTCTGGCGCGACTGCCGTTTGCCGTGCCTTCCGATCCCGTCGTGCAAGCGCGAGGAGAACGAACACAGGCGCAAGGACACGAGCCGTTCAATGACTACTATCTTCCCGAGGCGATCCTCCGCTTCCGCCAGGGATTCGGTCGCTTGATCCGCCGCAGCAGCGACCGTGGCCTCTTCATCGTGGTCGATCCCCGGTTGGAACAGCGCGGCTACGGCAAGCAGTTCAAACGCGCCGTCAACGTTCCCTTCCGCCCCGCGCAGACGTGGCCCGAGATCGTTGCCAGCGCGCAGGTCTGGTTCGGCTTGGCGGACGAAGGGGAGTAGACTACCGGCGCGTGGGCAGACGCGCAGTCCCCGGTTCACCTGCACGCCGCTGTGGGGACGACGGTTTTGATTCGGATGCTGTTCGTGGTCCTGATTGCCGGAGCGTGCATCGGAACTGCCGACGCCGCGTGCATGGCAAGATGACGTCCTCGACGACCTGACGAATTCCGGATCGGAGCTCCATCTGTCCTCGCTGGCCGTTCGATTCGG
>CAMPIC010000190.1 GCA_946886185.1 uncultured bacterium | reverse complement strand
CATGTCGACGTGGGCGGGTTGTTGGCGATGTCGCCAGGGCCCAACGCGCTCCCCTTGGAAGGGCGCGAAACGGTCGAGCCGGTCTTCGGGCTCAAAGCGAGCTGGATCCGGCCCGAGCAGCGGGGCGACGCGGAAATGTCGGGATACACGGTGGTCGAGCCCTCCGCGGTCATGGCCACGCATCTGGCCGAGACGATTCGCGCGCACGCCGGCGCGATCCTGGGTCGCCAGGAGGTGCGCGCCATCCTCGATCAGGTCAAACAGACCGCGCCCGTCGTGGTGGAAGAGCTGGTCCCGAATCAGCTCACGGTCGGCGGGGTGCAGAAGGTGCTGCAGCGTCTCCTCGACGAGCGCGTGCCGATCCGCGATTCGGTCACCATCCTCGAGACGCTGGCCGATCACGCGCCGATCACGAAAGATCTGGACACCCTGGTGGAGCGCGTGCGCGAGGCGCTGGGCCGCGCCATCACCTCGAACTATCGCGACGAGCGAGGCCAGCTCGGCGTGGTTTCGCTGGATCCGACGCTCGAGCAGGAGCTGGTGCAGAGAATTCACGACACCGAAGGGACGCCGCGCCTGGTGGTGCCGCCGGCCGAGGCGCGTCCCCTCCTCGATTCGATCTCGCATGCGGTGCAGCGTGCTCTGGGACAGACCCCGCAACCGGTCCTGCTCTGCTCGCCTTACCTGCGCCCGTATCTGCGGACGTTCGTGGCGCGGGCGCTGCCGCACGTGCCGGTGCTCTCGTACGCGGAAGTAGCGCACAGCGGCAGCGTGCGCACGCTTTCGACGGTGACGGTGGAACATGCACATCAAGCGATTTGAAGGAAGCACTCTGGCGGAGCTCCTGGAGAAGATCCGCGCGGAGCTGGGCGAAGATGCGCTGATTCTGGAGACCCGCACGGGCAAGCGCGGTCGCGTGGAAGTCTTGGCGGCGCGCCCACACGCCAGTGACGGGATCGCAGTGTCCGCCGCAGATGAGGCCGCCGGCCATCAGGTGCTCGCACACGGAGCGGCGCATGCCTATGCGCGTCACGGCGGCGCGCGAAATGACCGCGCACCCGAGATGAACCCGATCCTGCGAGGTGAGGCGGCCCCGACGCAGACTCCGGTTCCCGGACGCGAAGAAGCGTCCGCATCGAAGGCAGGATCCGGGGGAGCGATCTCGCGAGTCGCGCAGATCCTTACGCGCAAACCCAGATCGGAATGGGGTCCTAACCGCGAGACCGCTCCAGGTGAGCCCTTGCCGGCCGACATCTACGATCCGCGTGCTGCCACTCCATCCGCTCCAGCGCGAGATATGGACGCGTGGCGCGCGGCCGCCAACGCCGCGCTTCGAGCGAGCGGACCCGACGATGTTGGCTTGACCGAGGAAGCACCGCACGACGAAGGACAGCAGTCCCGGATCGAGTATCTGGGCCGCCTGGTGCGCTCCGAGCACTTCTCCGCGATCCCGCTGCCGCTGCGCGAGCTCTATCTCGATCTGACCGACGCGGAGATCGACTCCAACCTGGTCTTCCAGATCCTCTCGAAGATGGGACAGGCGCGGATGCCCGGACAGTTCGCGGCCGCGCCGCCCGAACAGCTCCTCTCCCTCCTGCGCAAGCTGGTGCGGACCGGAGGCGCGGTGCAGGCAGGCGATCCTCCTCGCGCGATCGCGCTGGTGGGGCCGACCGGAGTCGGCAAGACCACCACCGTCGCCAAGATCGCGGGGCATGCCGCATTCCACCTGCGTAAACGGGTCGCGCTCGTTTCGACCGACGGCTACCGGATCTTCGGAGCGCAGCATCTGGCGAGCTACGCCGCTCTCATGGGAATGAAGTTCGAAAACGCGACTGATACCGACACGCTTCGGCAGGTGGTGTCTCGGCTCGAGGAGGATTGCGATCTCCTGCTCATCGATACGAGCGGCCGCTCGCCGCGCGATCCGGAAGGAATTGCCGAGACGGAAAGGCTGCTCGCCGCCTGTCCCGATCTGGACATCCACCTCGTCCTGGCGGCGAACGCGCGCGTGCGCGACCAGGCGCTCGCCTTGGAACGATTCTCGATTCTCCCGATTCGTCATCTCATCTTCACGAAGCTCGACGAGACCACGCGCCGTGGAGGCTCGTTCACCGTGGCGTTGAAAGCGGCTCGTCCGGTCTCGTACCTCGGCACGGGACAGGAAGTGCCGGACGATCTGGAAGAAGCCACGATTGCAGGACTGACCGAAGTGATCGCCGAAACATTGCAAAAGGAAACGGCTCATGCGTGATCAGGCGGAGAAGCTGCGACATCTGCGCCTGGTGCACGGCCAAGGAAACGGCGAGGGAGAGTTCGACGCTCCTCGTCCCGACGTGCGCACCATCGCGGTGACGAGCGGCAAAGGAGGAGTGGGCAAAAGCATCCTGGTGACCAACCTCGCGATCGCCTGCGCTCGCCGTGGGCAGCGCGTGCTCCTGATCGACGGAGATCTCTCGCTCGCCAACATCGACTTGCTGATGGGCCTGATTCCCAAGCAGAACCTGTCCGACGTGGTCCTGGGACGCGCGTCGATCGAAGACGTCGTCCTGCAAACGCCTTCCGGCGTGCGGCTTCTTCCCGCGGCTTCGGGCCTCGAGGAAATGGCCGATCTCGATGATTTTCGCCGCGAGCGACTCTTGCGGGAGCTGTCTCGCCTCGAGTCGACCTGCGACTTGATTCTGGTCGACACTGCACCGGGAATCGCCGCACAAACCATCCAGTTGGCCGCGGCTGCGGACTCGGCGCTCATCGTCACGACCCCCGAACCGACCGCTTTCAGCGACGCTTACGCCACGCTTAAAGTATTGCGCCGCAAGGGTTGCCGGGATCTTTCCCTGGTGGTCAACCGGTGCGGTTCGGCCGCCGAGGGCAAGCGCACCTCTCGCCGGGTACAGGCCGTGGCACGCCGCTTTCTCGAATTCCTCCCGGATTACTTGGGGCACGTTCCCGAGGATCCGACGGTGCTCGCCTCGGCGATGCGCCAGGAACCGTTGCTCAGCATCTTCCCGCACAGCCCCGCGGCGCAGGCGATCGAAAGCCTCGCCGACATCCTCCTGGAAGGACCGACTTCGATCGGACCTCCTCTCGAGGATCGCGAAGGACTGTTCGAGAAGGTGGCGAATCTGGATCGGTGAGCGAGGAGTTCGCAGGTGTCCCAACTGGTGTTCGAGCTTTCGGTGACTCTCGGTCTGGCCGGTGCGCTCCTCGTGGGAGTCACCGCCCTCATTCAGGGTCACGGATTCTGGACACTGGCTTTGCGATCGCTCATCAGCGGCGGAATCTTCTTCCTCTTCACGTTCCTCGGTGGACAGCTCGTGGGCCGCGCTCTGCTCGAGCGAGTCGCCCAGCGTCGCTTGAAAGAGGAAGAGGCGTCCAAGCCGGAAGCGCCGGAGAAGCCCAGCCCGGTCGATTATCTCGACGGAATCCGTCAGACCTCGACCCGGAACGATGATCGTGTTTCCAACCCTGATCCGAGTGTCGCCGCGCCTCGTGCGTCGACCTCCAACCGTCCAGCTGCGTGACCCAAGGAGGAGCCTGAATGTCCCGGTTGCAAACCGCCGCCAAGACACGGGAGATGACCGACGAGCCGGTTACCGTGATGTACGCTCGGGACAAGGATGCGGCGTTGCGCCGCTACTTCCCCCTCGTGAAGTACGTGGTCGACAAAATCGCGGCTGGTTTGCCCAAATCGATCGAACGAGACGATCTCATCAACACCGCCATGATCGGCCTCTTCGACGCGCTCGAGAAGTATGACGAGAGCCGGGGGACCAAGTTCGAGACCTACGCCATCTGGCGCATCAAGGGAGCGGTCCTGGACGAGCTCCGTTCGCTCGACTGGGCCTCGCGCACCACGCGGCGCAAGGCGCGCATGATCGAGCAGGTATGCTCCAAGCTCGATCAGAAGTTGGGTCGCGCCGCCACCGAGCAGGAGATGGCCGACGAGTTCGGCGTCACCCTGCACGAGTTCCTCCGCCTCCTCGAAGAAGTGCGCGGCACCGTCCTGCTCTCGCTCGACCAGTCGATGCAAGTCGATGACGACCACGACCTGGCCGGGCTCGCCGACGTAATCGAGGACAAGACCGCGGTCAACAAGCTGGATGAGCTGGAAGACGACGAGTCGCGGCAGAGGCTGCTCGATCTCATCAACGCGCTCAGCGAACAAGAGCGCCTCGTAGTCGCGCTCTACTACTACGAAGAGATGACGTTGAAAGAGATCGGGATGGCGCTGCAGATCTCGGAGTCGCGCGTATCGCAGAATCACACCAAGGCCATCTTGCGCCTGAAGGGGAGGCTGAGCCGGGCGCTCGCCTAGCGACTCGGGTCGCTGCTTCCCTCGAGGGAGGACGCCATGTCCGAGCTCGACGTCACGCGAATTCCCGCCGGTCCGGAGCGAGTCCGTGAGCTCACCGGTACGGATGGGAAGACGGACGAGGCCGCGCGCCGCGAACTGGCGCGCCGGCGACGCGGGAAGAAAGCGGGGCCCGCTCCGGATGCGGATGTAGAGGAGGAGTCGGATCACCTCGAACCGTGGGATCCGAACGGCGCCGGAGAGACGCGCGGACGGCACGTCGACCGGCGAGCTTGATCAAGGATGAATCCTCCCAGGAAGGGAGATCGAAGGGATGCGACGGAACGCCAGCGGCCGGGACGAGCCGCGTGACGAGCGGGCTGCGACGCATTGTGCGAAGCCGGCCGGGACGAAGTGGAGTGGAGCGGAGGCTTTAGTCGCGCCTGCCATCGTGGCGCTCGTCGCCGCGGTGATCTGCGCGCACGATGTCTCCGCGCGATTCGCACCGTTCGATCGGAAGGACAGGTCCGCTGCTGCGCTGGCAGATGGTTCCACGACCCTCGCGGGCTCCTCCGCGAACAGCGCCGACTCCCCAGTGATCGATGCCGGGTCCGCGAGCGCCGACCTCGTTCCTGGAATTCCCGACGCGTCCGGCCGCCTGCTGGAGCAGATCCGCACCGCGAATGCGCTCGGTTCCACGATGCCTGCCGGACAAGAAGGCGATCCCGCCATGACCAGCGATCCGGCTTCGAATGCGGACGTTCCCGCATCGAAGACGGACGTTCCCGCATCGAAGGCCGCGCCCTATCAATCGCCGGATGCACCCGCACGATCGAAGAGTGCACCGAGCGGATCTCGGAAGCAGGTACCACTCGACCCCGAGTCCGCCGAATCCGCTCTGCCCGCACAAAGTTTGGCCTGGTTGGGGCTGCTCGGAGTCGCGGGGGCGGGAATGACCTGGTGGCTTTCTCGCCGGCGCACCGGGCGCGCCAATTCCCCCGGATCTCTCTCTCCGGAAGAAGTGCGGGCCGCACTCGCGGAAATTGCCGCGTCGAAGCGCAGGGATCTGGGACGACCGGACCTCTCCGTCATCACGAGATCCCCCGCGAAGAGCACTCCGGTGGGATCGAGCACCGGAGAAGATCGCCTGGAGCGGATCGAACGATCGCTGCTCGACTTCACCGGGGTGGTCCAAGCTCTGGTCGAGAGCATCCCGGCGCGATCGCTCGAACAGGAAAAAAGCGCCGGCGCGCCTCCGGTCGATCCAAGTCCAGGTTCCAATGCCGACTCCGTTTCGCAAGCGGCGGGATTGAGCTCTCCTGGGGATGGATCGTCCGAGCATGCCGCCTCGGAAACGTCCAACGAGCCTCCGAGAACGGAAGAGGATCTCGCCTCTGCATGGGACTGCTTCCTGCAGTCCGAAGGAGTGGAACCTCCCAAGAGCCCGCGCAAGCGAAGCAGCGGCGCTTCGCGCATCGCGCGGCAGGGCCGGACTCGTGCAGCGAGCGCGCGCGGAAACACTCAAGACACCTCCGCGCCGGCGACCTCGGAGAAAAACACCTCCCCCGGGCAGACGTTGCCGGGCGATCCGCTGCACGACCTGGGTCGCATTCGTGAGGTCGTTCTCGACCTGGCAGGACGGGGCGTGCCGACCGAGCAGATCTGCCGTGAGGTCGGTCTCAGCTCCAAAGAAGTCGGTTTGATCCTGAAGAGCCTCTTTCGCGCCAACGCATAATTTCATCCCTGCTTCGCACACCGAACTACGCGACCTGCTTGCGTTTGGAGTGGATTTTCTCCGCGAGCGGCCGATAACACACGAGGCGGACCGGCGACATCCCCGCCGCCGGCAACCGGCCCAAGGAGTGGAAGGAACGCGTGTCAACCGCCACCGATCAGAGACGGGCCAAGAT
>CAMPIC010000189.1 GCA_946886185.1 uncultured bacterium | reverse complement strand
TCCTTGAACCCGCGCAGGCGGGTAGGAAACTCCGCGGAGCTCTCTTCGTCGATCAAGGCGAGATCAGGACGGAAATCCGAATCGGAAAAGCGATTGGACTCCGGGAGCGACTCGATGAACTCGGCCCGGTAGGCGATGCCATCCAGACCCTTGCGCACCCAGAGGGGCAGGCCAGGATCCCGTCCGGAGACGAGGATCCTCACTTCCAGGGGGCGCTTGTCCTTGGTCAGGCTATCTGTAGACAATCGACTACTCCGGTGGGGAACCGGAGGAGACGGTGACCTTGCCTCGACGAAGGATCTGTCCTTCGAACAGGTATCCTGGTTCGACCGTTTCCACGATGCGCCCTTCGCCGACCTCCGAAGGTACGGCTAACACCGCTTCGTGCAGCTCTGGATCGAACCCGGTTCCTGGCGAGGTGTCCATCTCTTCCAGACCCAGTTTGCTCATCGCCGTTGCGAAATTCTTGAGAATGAGCACGAGTCCGGAAGGGTCGAGCGTCTCGGCGCGTTGCGAGAACGCGCGGGCCCGCTTCACGTCGTCCACCACCGGAAGCAGCTCGCTCAGGACGGAAGCGCGCGACTCGCGCCACCAGCCTTCCTTCTCTCGGGCTATCCTCTTCCGGTAGTTATCGAACTCCGCCTTCAACCTCTGAAGCTGATCCAGGTATCGATTTGCGAGATCTTCGCTTGCCCCCTCCTCCCGCGGAGCCTCGACCTCATTGGCGGGAAATCGGTCCTCGGCCGTGCGCCGGTCCGAGGGCCTCTCCTCGTACGCGGAGCCATCTCGGTCCAGACCGATCTCGGTCGTCCATTCGCGCTCTTTGTCGCTGCTCATGGGGTGGGTTCCTTTCTCTGGAGCCCGTCCGGCTCTCGGGAAGGGCGGAACGAATTGCCCGGTCTTCGCGGACCCTGCAACGGGACGGGACCAATTCCGCAAGGGGAACTGGTCCCGCTCGAACCGTTCAGATTGGGCGCGCGAGCCGATCCCGCGGAGTCCGACTTACTTGTTGTCCTCGTCCACGACTTCGAACTCCGCGTCGACCGCCGACTCGTCCTTGGGCGCGCCGGTCGGTCCGGCTCCGGCAGCTCCCGGTTCACCCGGCTCACCGCCCGGCTGCGCGGGTCCCTGCTGTTGATAGAGCTTGGCCGCGACTCCCTGCCACGCCGCCGTGAGCTTCTCCTCGGCGGCCTTGATCTTCGACACATCCTCGGAATCGAGCACGGAGCGGACCTCGTTGATCGCCTCTTCCACGCGTGCCTTCTCCGCCGGGTCGATCTTGTCGCCGCTCTCCTTGATCGTCTTCTCGATCTCGTAGGTGAGCTGCTCTGCGCGGTTGCGCGCGTCGATCGCCTCGCGCCGCTTCCTGTCCTCGGAAGCGTGAGCCTCGGCGTCGCGCACCATCCGATCGATTTCCGCGTCGTTCAATCCCGAGCCCGCTTCGATGACGATGCTCTGTTCCTTGCCGGTGGCCTTGTCTTTCGCCGACACCTTGAGGATGCCGTTCGCGTCGATGTCGAACGTGACTTCGATCTGCGGCATTCCGCGCGGCGCGGGCGGGATGCCCACGAGATGGAACTTCCCGAGCGACTTGTTGTCGCTCGCCATCGACCGTTCGCCCTGGAGCACGTGGATCTCGACCTGAGTCTGGCTGTCCGAAGCGGTCGAGAACACCTGCGTCTTGCGCGTCGGGATGGTGGTGTTGCGCTCGATGAGCTTGGTCATGACGCCGCCCAAGGTCTCGATTCCGAGCGAGAGAGGCACCACGTCGAGCAGGAGCACGTCCTTGACGTCGCCCGCGAGCACGCCGCCCTGGATCGCTGCGCCGACCGCGACCACCTCGTCCGGGTTGACGCCGCGATGCGGCTCCCGGCCGAAGAGCTCCTTCACGACTTGCTGCACCTTCGGCATTCGGGTCGACCCTCCCACCAGGATCACTTCGTCGATCTGGGAGGCCGAATATCCGCTGTCCTCGAGCGCGCGCTTGCACGGACCGATGGTGCGCTGGATCAGATCGTCCACCAGCTGTTCGAACTTCGACCGGGTCAGCGAGACGTTCAGGTGCTTGGGACCGGACTGGTCCGCCGTGATGTACGGCAGATTGATCTCGGTCTGATTGGTGCTGGAGAGCTCGATCTTTGCCTTCTCCGCCGCTTCGCGCAGGCGCTGGAGCGCCATCGGATCCTTGCGCAGATCCACTCCGTCGGTCTTGAGAAACTCCGTGGCGAGCCAATCGATCACCTTGTGATCGAAATCGTCGCCTCCCAGGTGCGTGTCCCCATTGGTCGCCTTGACCTCGAAGACTCCGTCGCCCAGCTCGAGGATGGAGATATCGAAGGTTCCCCCGCCCAGGTCGTAGACGGCGATCTTCAAATCCTTCTTCTCTTTGTCGAGGCCGTAGGCGAGCGCCGCCGCGGTCGGTTCGTTGATGATGCGCTTCACTTCGAGGCCGGCAATCCGGCCCGCATCCTTGGTCGCCTGGCGTTGGCTGTCGTTGAAGTACGCGGGGACGGTGATGACGGCTTCCGTCACCTTCTCGCCGAGATAGTCCTCCGCGGTCTGCTTCATCTTCTGCAGGACCATGGCGGAAATCTCGGGCGGGGTGTAGGTGCGATCGCCGATCTTCACTGCGGCCAGACCATTGGTCCCGGAGACGACTTCGTAGGGGACCATTCCGATCTCCCCCTGGACCTCGTCATACTTGCGTCCCATGAATCGCTTGATCGAGAACACCGTCTGCCGGGGATTGGTCACGGCCTGCCGCTTGGCGACCGCTCCCACCAGACGCTCTCCATCCTTTTTGAATGCCACCACGGAGGGAGTGGTGCGCCCGCCTTCAGAGTTCGCGATGACCGTGGGCTCCCCACCTTCCATGACGGCCACGCACGAGTTCGTGGTTCCCAGATCGATGCCGATGATCTTTCCCATGTGTTCCTTCCTTAGGCTCGGGCCGTCGTTTCGTGGAGGCTTCCAGGCTCCGTCCAAATTGATCTGCCGGGCTGGGACAAATCCGCGTGCCAAGAGCGGGAACCCGCGAGCGCGGCTGGCCAATGCTGGCTAAGATATTTCACTATAAATGCTTACATCTTGGATGCACGAGGCGGCGGAATGGCGGCTGCCTGCAGTGTCCCCTTTTGAAACAGTCCGAATGTCCTGAAATGGAACGCTTCACGGGTAGCGATCGGCGTTGGAGAAGCGGCGCGGAACTGCCGATGTGCATTGCCCGAACGTCAGGACGGACGATCCTTGGCTGAAACCGCAGACCAGCCTTTGGTCAGCGATGCCCGTCGACCGCGATGCCGTACTTGCCGACCTTCCGCCAGAGCGTGGACCGGGAGATTCCCAGACTCCGCGCGGCCTTGGTCATGTTGCCGCCCGTCTTGGCGAGGACGCGGAGGATGTAGCGCCTCTCCAGCTCTTCCAGAGTGAGGTTGTCGGGAAATCCGTCGCCGCCGCTACCTCCGGTGAGGAGCGGAATCCCTCCTTCGAAAATCTCGGGAGGAAGGTCCACCGGTTGAATCCGCGGGGTCTCGACCAGAGTGACGGCGCGCTCCATCGCGTTCTCGAGCTCACGGATGTTTCCGGGATACTCGTAGTTGAGGAGATAGCCCATCGCTCGATCGCTGATTCCCTCGACCGGCTTGCGGTTTCTCTCCGCGTAGAGCCTCACGAAATACTCCGCGAGATACGGGATGTCCTCCTTCCGCTCCCGCAGAGGGGGCAGATGGATGCGGAAGACGTTCAGCCGATAGAACAAATCCTCGCGGAACCGTCCCTCCTGCATCGCCTCGCGCAGATCTCGATTGGTCGCGGCGATGATGCGGACATCGATCTTGATGACCGCATCGGCCCCGATCGGGCGGATCTCGCGCTCCTGGAGGGCGCGCAGCAGCCGGACCTGGACCGAGCCGGAGGTCTCCGCGATCTCGTCGAGGAACAGCGTGCCTCGATCCGCCAGCTCGAAGAATCCGCGCTTGCGGTCGCGCGCGTCGGTGAAGGCTCCGCGCACGTGACCGAAGAGCTCGCTCTCGATCAAACCTTCCGGAATGGCGGCGGCGTTGACCGCGAGGAACGGATACCGGGCGCGCGCGCTCTGGAGGTGGATGAAGCGCGCGATCTTCTCCTTCCCGGTGCCGCTCTCGCCGGTGATGAGGACGGTCGTCTCGGTGGGCGCAATTTTCTCGGCCAGACGCAAGACCCGCTTCATGGCATCGGAGGCGCCGACGATGTACTCCGACTGATCGTCGATCACCGCGGAAGCCTGCTTGTCGGGGGACTCTTTCATGGTTCGCTCCCCGTCACGGACCGTGCCAGCCCGGTCATCTCGGTCCGGCGGCGGTCAGGGACGACGCCATTCAAGCGGGGCTGCGCCGGCAACTGAGCGGAAGGGATCACTCGTCGTCCGCTTCATCCTCGAGCCGTCCTTCTTCCGGACGCATCTGCGGGAACAGCAGGATGTCTCGAAGGCTGTGCACGCCGGCCGCCAGCATGGCCAGGCGATCGATTCCGATTCCGACTCCGGCCGCCGGCGGCATCCCGTGCTCGATCGCTTCCAGGAACTCTTCGTCGAGCACTTGCGCCTCGAGGTTGCCGTGCTCGCGCTGCTTGGCCTGTTCCTCGAAACGGGCGCGTTGATCGACCGGATCGTTGAGCTCGCTGAACGCGTTCCCGAATTCGACCCCTCCGATGAAAATCTCGAATCGCTCCACCAGCTCCGGTTCGTTCCGATGGACCTTGGCGAGAGGAGAGATCGCCCGCGGATGATCGGTCACGAAAACCGGCTGGAAGAGCGACGGTTGGACGAAGTGGTCGAAGAGCGCCTCGATGAGGTGGCCGCGCGCCGCATAAGCGGGGATCGCCTCGCGCGCATCGATCAGTTTCTCGCGCAGTTTTTCCTCGGAGTCGTGAAGCGGATCCAGCCCCGTCGCTTCCTGGATCAGGTCGACCATGCGCCGCCGCGGAAACGGCTTCGAAAAATCGAGGGAGCGTCCGTCCCACTCGACCTGGAGCGAGCCGGTCGCTTCCTCCAAGACATGACGCAGCATCGCTTCCACCAGGTCCATCGCCTCGTGATAGTCGGCGTACGCCCAGTAGAACTCCAACATCGTGAACTCGGGACTGTGCGAACGATCGATTCCTTCGTTCCGGAATACGTGCCCGATCTCGTAGACCCGCTCCATTCCTCCGACGAGGAGCTTCTTGAGCGGCAGCTCGAGCGCGATGCGGAGGTAGAGCTGCAAATCGAGCGCGTTGTGGTGCGTGACGAAGGGACGCGCCATGGCCCCTCCGTAAATCGATTGTAGAACCGGGGTCTCCACTTCGAGAAAACCGCGCTCGTCGAGGAACGCGCGGCAGGCGCGCACGACGCGGGCGCGGATTTCGAAGACGCGCCTCCGCTCCGGATTGAGAATCAGGTCGAGGTGCCGCCGCCGATAGCGGTTGCCGGTGTCTTCCCAGGCATCGAACTTCTGTCCGTCCTTTTCTTTGACCACCGGCAGCGGGCGGATCGCTTTCGCGAGGACGGTGCACGACGTCGCCTGAATGGTGGCCTCGCCCGTGCGCGTGCGCATCGCAGTGCCCGGGACGCCGATCAAATCTCCCAGATCGATCAGATCGAGCGCGCTCCACACCACCTCGGGCAGATCATCCTTGCGGAAGAAGAGTTGGATCTTGCCCGTGGAGTCCTGCACATGGGCGAAAGTGACCTTGCCCATGGGACGGAGCGCGAGCACGCGCCCGGCCACGGCCACCGGCTCTCCTCCGATGCGCGCGTCGAAGTCTTCCAGCAATTCGGATGTGGTATGTGTGCGCGTAAAGGAATAGGGATACGGCTCGACTCCCAACTCTCGCAGCCGCCGAGCCTTCTCGATCCGCGTCTGAATCAGCGCTTTCTTCATCAGCTCTCCTCGGAAACGACCAGTCTACTCGGTCGACCGGACCCTCTCAACCAGAGGCGAACCGTGTTCGCGCGAGCCGCTTCGCGATTCGGCGCGATCCGGTGGCGCAGACCGGCGCGAGCGGACACGCCATGCAGTGCGTGACCGAGAGCGCCGCGGGACAGTGGCCGCGTATTCCGACGTGGCAGATCGGAAAGTCGAACCGGAGCGGATCGATTGGATCGATCGCGCGGAGCGAAGCGGTGATCTCCGCCGCCATCTTGCGATCGGCAATGGCGCGGCGCGTGAAGCCGAGGCGCGGGCCCATGCGCGTCCAGTGTGTGT
>CAMPIC010000188.1 GCA_946886185.1 uncultured bacterium | reverse complement strand
GTACTGGGTGAGCGCCGACTCGACGCTGGTGGGCGACCCGGATGTGACGCCGGTGCTCCAACCCTCGCTCTCGGCGGAGGTAGTCGGCGAAGGGATTCGACTCGCCGTGGAGCTCGACGGCGCGCTCGCCTGGCGCTATCGAATCTGGAGGCGCTCCTTCGGAACGCGCGGAGCACCGGAAGAGCCGATCGAAGAGAGTCTCCATCCGAGGGATGGCGGTCTCCTGGAGCGGATGGATCGTCCGGCGCCGGGCATGTACCGGTACGAGCTGGAGGCGGTGGCCGCGGACGGAAGCACGGATGTGTTTGGCGCCTGGTCCCAGGACGTGGACTTTCGTCCGGCGCCCGACGCGCGCATCGTCGCCTGGCCGGGTCCATGGAACGGCATGGGAGAATTACGCTTGCGCCGTCTGGGATCCGAATCACAGGGCTCTGTGTCGATCGTCTCCGTGGCGGGCAGGCGGATCGCGACGGTACCCTGGCCGTCCGGCCCCGAGACCTTCTGGGACGGAACCGACTCCTCTGGACGCGCGGTCCCGAGCGGAGTCTACTTTCTCGGATTGCGGAACGAAGTGGGCCGATTGCTCGATGTCACGACCCTCGTGATCGAGCGCTGAGCGAAGAGAGGTACGTTGAACCGCACCGAGGCGATTCGCCAGATTCGGCGCATTCTCCTTCTGGCCGCGAGCAAGCGCAGCGTGACCCGCAACGAGGCGCAGCTCTCGCTTCCGCTCGCGTTCGGCGACTCTTCCCGGGGCCCGGAAGATCTTCCCGCGCTGTCCGAACTGCTGCACGCGTTCGCGCTCGAGCTGGTGTGTCTGGTGCAGATGGAGCAGTGGGGGCTGGTGTGCTCGCCGCTCTCCGAGCAGAAGCGCCGTCTCAAGATCGGCGGCGCGCCCGCGCTACGCTTTCTGCACGAATGGAGCAACGGAGCCTCCAGCGCGGTCTCGCCGGAGCTTCCCATGCTCCCGATGCTCACCGAGTGGCCGGGCTCGGGACGTGCGCGCAACGCGCGCCGGCTCTCGTTGCCTCCCGTCTCGAACGAGCCCGGAACCGCCGAGGAGGTGCTCTCCGATCTGGCCACGCCCGCGAACGATCGCGAGGATGCATTCCGCGCGGGACTGGCGCGTGCGCAGCGGCTGGCGCAGTGCCTGGAGCTTTCGACCTCCGAGATCGAGGACATGGCCAAGCGGATCTACGGCCTCTGCCTCGAGGCGATCCCAGAGGATGACATCGCGGGCCTGGTCCACGGTCATGAGCAGCGGCATCGCCTCGTCTCGACTTCCCGTGGACGGCTCACGTTCCAGATCGATCGGGATCGCAGCCGCGGGCAGGGAGTCTTCGCCACTCCTCCTGAGCTGATCGGAGAGCTCGCGCGCGCGGTCCTGGACGATCTGGAAAACGAGAGGCGACCGATTTATCTGGTCGACCCGGCGTGCGGGACCGGGGCGTTCCTTCTCGCAGCCGCTCGCCGCATCGCGATCTCACCGGAGAGTTTGCCGCGCCTGCAAGACCTCCACGGAGTCGATCTCGATCCGCAAGCGGTGCGCGTCGCGACGCACAATCTCTCGATCCATGCCGCGTCGATCCTGCAAGGAGCAGACGGAGCACGTCTGCGCGCGCGCGCCATGGTGGGCCATGAGCTCGATCGGATCTTCGGGACGTCGTATCCCTACTTCCTGGGAGAACAGATCCATGTCGGCAACGCACTCTCCGCCGAAGCGAGCCCGTTCTCTCCCGCGTTTCTCTGGCAGAAGCGCTATCCCGCGGTCTTCGATCGCGAGCGGCCCGGCTTCGACGTCGTCATCGGCAATCCTCCCTGGGTGAGCTATGGATTGCGCGATCGCGCTCCAGCCGACGAGGAACAACGGGACTACTACCAGCGGCTCTTTCCGGCTGGAACCCAGTACAAACTCACTCTCTATCCGCTCTTCATGGAGCTCGGAATGCGGATCTGCCGGCCAGGGGGGGTGCATGGATTCCTCGTGCCCGACTCGGTGCTGACGGGTCACCACTTCTCGCGCATTCGCACGCAGCTCATGACGGGATCGGAGCTGCGCGAGCTGGCTCTCGTGGAGACCTCTTCCTGGCCGGGAGCGCACGTGGGATTCACCGTCTTTTACGCGGCGCGCCGCCGCGGCGGCGGGGGAAAACCGATCGAGCGCGTGCGCAATCGCATGCTGCGCGGAGTGCGGCCGGGGACGCGGCGCCGTCCCGCCTCCACGCTCTCGCTGCTCAAACCGGAGAGCGAGCCGGAGCCGGCGGCGGTGCGTTTCGAATCGACGGAAGTGATGGTTCCCTCGGAGCAGTACGGCGCGCGAGACGGCCGCCCCCTCCGCGTCTTTCGCGATTCCGCGGAGATGGACTTCCTGCGCGCGGTCCTGAAGACGCCGCAGCGGTTCGCAAATGTCGCCTGGACCTACTCCGGACTGATCGCGCGCCACGGGCAGCGGTCGGTCCAGTCGGAGCACGCGGAGTCCCGCTTCGTGCTGCGCGATCGGCGCGGCCGGGAGGTGCATCAGGACCTCGAGGCGACCAAGCGGTGGCAGCCGGCGCTGCTTTCCGGAAGCGAAGTCACGCCGTATCGGGTGGAGTGGCAAGGAGGTCGCGTCTACCTGCCGGAGGACCGGAACCAACTCTCCGCGATCTACAAGAGCGGATTCGATCTCGAGCGATACCGCCGGCCGAAGGTGTTCCTGCGTCAGACGGGAGATCATCTGGTCGCCGCGCTCGATCGCGATGGATTGCTCTGCATGAACAATCTCCATCTATTGGGAGGAAGCGAGGCGAGCGGAGCCTCTCCGCTCCTTCTGCTCGGTCTCCTCATGAGCCGTCCGATCCAGCGGACCTATCGGATTTTCGCGCTGGAAGGGGCGCGGCCGCTGGCGCAGGTGGATCTCAAGACGGTGGAGTCCCTTCCGTATCCGATCGACGCGGAGGGATCTCCCGTGGGAGCAGGTCCTCCACCTCCTCGCACGCACCCGAAGTCGAGAGCGCTGATCCGCGTCGTGGATCGCGCCATCGAGGCGGGAACGGCGGACCGCCTGCTGGAGATCGCCGCGAAAGCGTCGCGCGTCGCTTCGGCGCCGTTCGAAGGAGGACCCCTGACGGGGAGGAACGTCCTCACCCTGCTGCTCCTCCATCTGCTGGAACGACGCGAACGCGAGGCGGGCGCAGGCGCGGATCCGTCTCCTCGAAGCGGCCGGAGAAGGCGCTCGCGCGTGGCGGAAACGCCTCCCAGCGCGATCCAGCCGATGCTGGACGATCTCTTCGATCAGCTGTTCCAGGTACGTTCTTGAACGCGCCGCCATCGTCTCCTTCGCGCTCTCGTGCCCCAGCCCCTCGAATCGGAGTCTCCGCCTGTCTCCTCGGCCGGAACGTGCGCTATGACGGCGGCCATCGCGGAGAGGAGTTCCTCAGCGGGCGGCTCAGCCGTTTCGTGGAATGGATCCCGATCTGTCCAGAGGCGGAGATGGGTCTGGGCACGCCCCGGCCTCGCATCGACTTGCATGAGACCTCGGGATCCGAGCTGCGGATGGTGCAGGAGGGGCGCGACATCACGAGTCGCATGCACGATTATGCGCGAGCCCGTCTCGCCGATCCGGATCTGGAAGCCCCGCTCTGCGGATATGTGTTCAAGGCGCGCTCGCCGAGCTGCGGAATCCGGGACGCGCGGGTTCTCCATGAAGATGGTACCGAGAGCGCCGCTGGATCGGGACTCTTCGCGCGCGCGTTTCGGGAGCGTCATCCCTCGGTGCCGGTGTTCGATGAAACGATCCTGGCCGATCCCTACGCGCTCGAAGCAGCGGTGTGCGCCTTTTTCACGATGCATCGATGGCATCGGCATTGCGTCGACGGCGGGAGATCGATCCAGGAGTTCCATCGAGCGCACCGCGTTCTCTTGACGGGTCGCGATGCGCAAGGAGTCCTGGAGCTGGATCGATATGGGGGTGCTCGACCGGATCTGGCGGCAGCGGCCGCATCGGACGTGGAGGATGCGGCGCTCGGCTATGAAATCAAGATGGCGGAAATGCTCCAGCGAGTCCCCAGGCGAGCCGACCACGCCCGCGCTCTCGCGGCGTTGGCGGACGAGATCGAGTCAGAGTTGCCGGCGGGCGGTCGAGAACGGCGGGAAGTGCAGGCGGTGGTGCGGCATCTCGTTTCTCTTTACCCGACAGAGGTCGATCTGAAGCAGACGCTGGCACGCATCGAGGAAGTGCTGGCAATCCAACTCCCGAGATACCGGAACATCTATTTTGAGCCGCATCCGACCAAGCTGTCGCTTTACGTTGGACTGTGATCCAAGGAAGATGCAGCCATGGATCACGATCGAGGTGAGCGCCCAAATGCGCGCAGCGTGATCCAAAGGAAAGCCCGGATCATTCACTGGTCGCCGTCGGTGATCGGAACGCTCTGTCTACCCCATCTCGTGATCCGCACGGGTCTCGAATGATCTCGAGATTCCGAAGCGAAGCACGGTCCTTGTCTCGAGCGTGCCGTTCGTCCGAGGCCGCCGACGAAATGATCCGGGCGAACTGGTTCAGCTCCCGGTACGAGAAGCGCGGCGCGCCGCTGCGTCGCCGAAGCGCTTGCGGTTCGCCTCGATGGCGAAACGCAAGGTGGTCTGCACGCGCGGGCGTCGAATTCGCGCGGCGAGATCCTGGAGCGTCATGCGAAGCCCTTCCCGGAGACTTACGCGCGGCTCCCATCCGAGCAGGCGCCGGGCCCGCGTGATGTCGGGCCGCCGTTGCCGCGGATCGTCCTTGGGAATCGGGTAGAAGCGGAGCCGCGGGTCGACTCCCGCGAGCTCGCCCACCATACGGGCCAGGTCGAGGACCGTGAGCTCCGCGGGATGGCCCAGGTTCACCGGTTTGACGATCTCCTTCGTTTCCATCAGTCGAACGAGTCCGTCGATCACATCATCGACGAAGCAGAAGGCGCGCGTCTGGGATCCGGTTCCGTAGATCGTGAGCGCGTCTCCGCGCAATGCCTGGGTCACGAAGTTCGTGACCACCCGGCCGTCTGCTTCCATCATCCGCGGTCCGTAGGTGTGGAAGATGCGCGCAATGCGGATGTCGACTCCATGCTGTTGATGGAAGCTCGTCATGAGCGACTCCGCCATCCGCTTTCCCTCGTCGTGACAGGAGCGACTGCCGATCGGATCGACGTGACCCCAGTAATCCTCCGTCTGCGGGTCCACGCGCGGATCCCCATAGACGCCCGAGCTCGACGCGAGAAGCACGCGCGCTCCGCTGCAGGCGGCGAGGGAGAGAACGTTGAGCGTGCCGTTGACATGCGTCTGCGTGGTCTTGATCCGGTCGCGCAGGTAATGAATCTGCGAGGAGGAACCGGCCAGGTGGTAGATCCGGTCCACCTCGAAGTCGACGGGAGCGGTCACGTCCTGCCGCAGGAGCGTGAACGACGGATGCTCGATGACGCCCTTCAGATTCTCGAGCCGTCCGGTAAGGAGATTGTCGAGACAAAGCACGGTGTGCCCGTCAC
This sequence comes from uncultured bacterium, assembly GCA_946886185.1. Next base: position 720 of record CAMPIC010000188.1, on the reverse strand, counting down.
CGATCAGCCGCTCGCAAAGATGAGAACCGATGAAGCCGGCGCCGCCGGTGACGAGAACTCTCACGATCGCCTCCTTGATGCGTTCGCGATGCTGAAGGCACGCCGGAGCGTCCCCCGAGATAAACGGGTTCGATCGGGTGCAATCTCTTTTTGATGCAGCTTTCGGAACCGCATCGATCTGCGCTCGGCGATATTGCGCAAACCCCATGCCGTCGCGAATGCGGACCGTCGATTCCGAAAGCTCTGCTGGTGCCCCGTCCTCGGAGCCCCGTTTGCCGCATGGAGTTGGCCGGGCGCCGACGACCAAACGCAGCCGCGGACACGCACTCCGGATCGAGGAAAGAGATGCAACGCACCGTAAAATCGTTACACGGCGTTGTAGGACCTGGATGGGTCCGCGTTTACGTTTTGGGATGAACAGGTCTTTCCCGGGCCTTGCGCGTGAGGTCAGGACACCGCGACGATTGCGTACACCGCCGTCGCGAATCCGCCCATGAGGACACTCCGCGATGCCCGCTGAAGCTCAGTCGACGGCGTACCCCGGCCCCCGGGTCGCCAGTCGACAAAAACGCGTATTCCGCGGCCGCGAGAACCAAGAGGATCGCGAACAGTCCGGTCGGGGCGTACCAACTGGAGAGATGGGTGGTGATCGGAAAGCTGGACAGCACCGAGCTGACGAAGAAATAGCCGATCACGCTCACCAGTCCAAAGCGGAGAAGC
>CAMPIC010000187.1 GCA_946886185.1 uncultured bacterium | reverse complement strand
GTCAGAATGGCGATCTGCACTTCCGGGGAGCCGGTATCACCGACTTTCGTGGCGTTGTTCTTGATAAGTTCCTGCTTGCGCTCGGCTGCCAGCGACATCGGGTGTTCCTTTCTTTCTGATGTGTGGATCACTCGATCCAGTGTGGCGGCCTCAGCCGGGATGTCGTCCAGCAGGGTCGCCAACGAGAAACACGGGCTGCGCGGCCCGTGCTGGCGCCCTTATACACCAACACTGGTGAAGGGCGAGTGGAATTTCACCGCAACGGCGCTGCGCCGCCCCTCCGGCGCAGCCATCGTCTATTGCTTTCGTCGCCGCGACACCGAATCGCTGGCAGCCGAGCTGCGCAGAAAAGGTTTGGCCGCGCGCGCCTACCATGCGGGCCTGCCGGCCGAGGAGCGCATCCAAATCGAGACCGAGTTTCGGGACGATCGCCTGCGCATCGTCGTGGCCACGGTCGCGTTCGGAATGGGGATCGACCGCAGCGACGTGCGGTGCGTGGTGCACGCCTTCCAACCCGAATCGATCGAGCACTACATGCAGGAAACAGGCCGGGCCGGGCGGGATGGACTGCCGGCGGAGTGCCTTCTCCTCTATGGAGAGGGAGACTTTGCCCTGCGGCGCAGCGTTCTGGAACGCTCTGCGCTCGAGCAAGGGCTGGACGAGGAGATCTTCGCCGCGAAGACCCGCCTCATGACGCGGATGCGCGACTTCTGCACCGCGCAAATCTGCCGGCACCGCGGGCTGGTGCGTTACCTGGGCCAACAGTACGAAATCGAAAACTGTGGAGCGTGCGACTTCTGCCTGGAGCCGCAACGTCCCGCGGAGAGTGGCAACTTCCTCGCTCGTTCGATCCTCGGTGTGGTCCGTGAGATCGGAGGATCGTTCGGCACTTCCCACATCGTCGACGTGCTCCGCGGTAGCCGCAGCGAACGCGTGCGCAGCCGTGGACATGATCGCTTGAAGGAATACGGCCTGCTCGCCCGGCTGGACAAGGAGACGATCCAGGACGCGATCCGACAGTTGATCGGGCAGCGGTTCCTCCGCCGCACCGAGGACACCTATCCTGTGCTCCTCCTATCCCCCGAAGGAAGAGAAGCTCTGGAAGACGATCGCGAGATCGTCCTCCTCGAACCGCGGCGGCAGCCGATGCCAGAAACGAAAGGAAATCGCTCTTCCGACAAGGGAGCCGCCTCGAGCGGAGCCGGCGAGCTTTCTTCGGAAGACGCGGCCCTCTTCGAAGCGTTGCGCGACGTCCGGCGCGAGATCGCCGCGCGGCTCAGCGTCCCCGCATACATCGTCTTCGAGGACACCGCCCTGCGGGAGATGGCGCGGCTTCGCCCGCAGAACGACGTCGAGCTCCTCGAGGTTCGCGGAGTCGGAAAAGTGAAGCTCGAACGATTCGGAGCCACGTTCCTGGAAGCGATCCACGACTTCGGACGAACGTGACGTTCCGCGCTCTCGCGCCGGATCGCACAACTCGAGGGCGGGCGCCGCTATCACCGTCCGGCGTTCTCCGGATCCTCGATCCGAAAGGACGCACCCCGAATTGCCAGGAAAGGCGCGCCTGGACTGGGCTTCAGTGGAAGCGTCGCTTCACGACGCCCCATGACTCATCGAGAGTCGGAACGGCGCAGATCCCGGGAACACACTCGGTCCCCAGCCGGACTTATGTCGATGAGGGGGGTGTACCACCCGGGCGATCCCTGCGCGTGCACGTCGGAGGCTTCACATGCGATACTCGGGTGTGCCGTAGGAAGGCGAAGGCGAGCTCTGTGCGCGACAAGTCCGACGGTCACCGTTTCCGCTCCGCCGTCTCCCGTCGATCGTTCCTTCGCCGTGGAATGACCGCCGCCGGCGCGCTGGCGCTCGGCGTGATCGACGGAACCGCCATACGTCTGCCGCGTTCGATGGCCGGCTCCGGCGGGGCTGACGGATTCGGACCGCTGCAGGCACCGGACGCCAACGGGTTACGGCTCCCACCCGGCTTTACCTCCCGAATCATCGCAGTCGCGAACGAACCGGTCGCTCCGACTTCGTTCGTCTTTAGACGGTTCCCCGACGGCGGCGCTACCTTCCCCGATGAGAACGGCGGATGGATGTACGTCGTCAATCACGAGATCAGCAGCAACGGAGGAGGCGTGAGCACGATCCGCTTTGCCTCCGATGGATCCATCCTCGAGGCCTACTCCATCCTCGCCAACAGCGCGCACAATTGCGCCGGCGGACCGACTCCGTGGGGAACCTGGCTCTCCTGCGAGGAAGTGGACGCCGGCCGGGTGTGGGAATGCCATCCATTTCATCGTTCAGCTTCCCTGCAGCCGGGGCTCGGAGTTTTCAAACACGAGGCAGCGGCGGTCGATCCCATATACCACCATGTCTACTTGACCGAGGATCGCTCGACCGGTCTCTTCTATCGCTTCACTCCCGATTCGTATCCCGATCTCCGATTCGGGATGCTGGAGGCGGCCCAAATCCTCGATCCAGAAGGGAACGGCCCGATCCAGCCGGGAGAGGTGCGCCCGCTGGCGTGGATTGCGCTTCCCAACGCCGCTCCTCCCGGGGGTGGCGTCGACTCTCGGTCGCACTTCCCGATCGAAGAGCGCGCCACTCGTTTCCAGGTCGATGCGACCCCCTTCGCACGCGGGGAAGGCTGCTGGTACGAAGGAGGAATCGTCTACTTCACGACCACCGCGGACAACCGGGTCTGGGCGGTCCACACGGCGGCACAGACCATCGAGATCCTCTACGACCTCGAAACCTCGAGCGATCCGGAGCTGCGGGGCGTGGACAACATCACCGCCTCTCCGCTCGGAGACGTCTTCGTCGCGGAGGATGGGACCGACATGCAGATCGTCGCGCTCACCGCGGGTGGTGATGTCAAACCGGTCGTGCAAGTCATGGGGCACCCGGAGTCCGAGATCACCGGACCAGCCCTGACCACCGACGGCATGCGCCTCTACTTCAGCTCACAGCGCGCGCCCACTCCTTCGGGCGAGTACGGAATCACATATGAAGTGACCGGACCGTGGGCCCCGGTCCCGAGCTCGATCGATGGATTGGCGAGCCTCCCGGGGATGTCGCTCTCCGCCTTCCCCAATCCGTTCCGTGAGAGCACGCGCATCACGTACTCGATCCGCGAGAGCGCCGCGGTGCGCATTGACGTCCATGATGCCGGAGGCGCGCGTATCCGCCGCATCGCCGATCAGTGGGTGCCGGGAGGCAGGCACGTCGCTTCGTGGGACGGGAGAGACGAGCGCGGTGCAGCCCTCCCGTCGGGCATCTACTTCATCCGACTGACGGCCGGAAGCGAGACCGTCACACGGAAGGCCGAACTGTTCCGCTGACTCCAGCACACCCTCCGACTGCACGGGCGGAACGGCTCGCGACGTCTGATGCTCCAAAGACCCCGAGCAGATCTCCCTTACGTTGCGGCCGATGTGCTACGCGCTGCCTGTTCCCTTGCGCGCCGGCGCGCTCGATCTTCGAGGAGCGGCGCGACCAAAGCCGTCCATCCAGTTTGGTGCGACGCTCCCAGACCTTCGCCCGTGTCCGGATTGAAGTACTCGTGGAAGAGCAGCAGATCGCGCCAGTGAGGATCCTCTTGGAATCTGCTCTCCTTCCCGTGGCAAGGCGGGCATCCCTCCTCATCCGGCAGGAACAGCGAGATCAGCCGTTCCGAGAGACGCTGCGCCACCACCTCTAGAGTGACGCGTGTTCCCGATCCGGTCGGGAACTCCACCTGCAGATCATCTCCGTAGAAGTAGTGGTAGCGCTCCAGCGCTTCGATCAGCAGGAAGTTGAGCGGAAACCAGATCGGTCCTCGCCAGTTCGAGTTGCCGCCGAACAGCCCAGTCCGCGATTCGGCCGGTTCGTACCCGACTCGATACTCCTCGCCCGCGCCGTTCCACACGTAGGGATGCTGCGCGTGCACCTTGGAGAGTGAGCGCACTCCATAGGGAGAGAGGAACTCTTCCTCGTCCAACACGTATCGCAGAACGCGCTCGAGCCGTTCGCGTGAGGAAAGCGCGAGGAGACGCTTCTTCCCGTTCCCTCCCATTTCCGCCGCGGCAATGATCCCGGTGACGTCGCGCCGATTCTCCAGGAACCAATTCATCCTCTTCTTGAATCCCGGCAGACGTTCGATGACATCCGCCTGAAGCACTTCCACGGCGAAAAGCGGAATGATTCCCACCATCGAACGCACCTTGAGCGGTGTCTCCTGGCCTCCATGATTGAGCTGGTCGTAGTAGAAACCATCCTCTTCGTCCCACAGCCCCTTCCCACCCAATCGATTCATCGCATCCGCGATCGCGATGAAGTGCTCGAAGAACTTCGAAGCCATGTCCTCGTATGCCGGATCTTCCGCCGCCAGCTCGAGCGCGATCGAAAGCATCGTCGAGCAATAGAAGGCCATCCAGGCGGTGCCGTCGGCCTGCTCCAGATAGCCGTCATGCGGCAACGGCCGCGATCGATCGAACACGCCGATGTTGTCGAGTCCCAGGAACCCGCCCGCGAACAGGTTCTGGCCGGTGACGTCTTTCCGATTCACCCACCAGGTGAAGTTCAAGACCAGCTTCATGAAGACGCGTTTCAGGAAGATCCGGTCGCGGCGTCCGCGGCTTCCCGTGATCTTGTAGACCCGCCAGGCGGCCCACGCATGCACCGGAGGATTGACATCGCCCAACGCGAATTCGTACGCCGGGATCTGCCCGTTCGGGTGCATGTACCACTCGCGGAGAAGCAGGATCAGCTGCTGCTTGGCGAAGTCCGGATCGATGCGGCAAAACGGAATCATGTGGAAGGCCAGATCCCAGGCCGCGTACCACGGATACTCCCACTTGTCCGGCATCGAGATGATGTCGCGGTTGTACAGGTGCGGCCAGGCATGATTGCGCCCCTGCGCGCGCGACTCGGGAGGAGCGGGTTGTGCGGGATCCCCCTCGAGCCAGTCCTTCACCACGTAGTGATAGAACTGCTTGTTCCAGAGGAGCCCGGCGTACGCCTGGCGCAACACGCGGCGTTCTTCGGTTTCGCTCCGGCCGGCAAGCAGACTCTCATAGAATGCGTCCGCCTCGGCCTGTCGCGTCGAGAAAACCCGCCGGAACCCGTCTCCGAATGGTGCCGCGTAATCGTCCTCCAGTTGCGAGCGCAGGCGGAGGGAGATCTCCACGGTCTCACCCGACGCAATCTGCAACCGATAGTGCGCGCACGCCTTCGTTCCCTCCCGCACGGAGTCCGGTTCTCCACCGCCGCGGATGAACTCATGGAAGGCGTCCTTGACCTGCGGCGTGGGATTGGGGACGCCGAAGAGCTTCTCGACGTTGGTCACGTTCTCAGTGAAAAGCAGCCGCGGCAGATCTCCCGCGGGATCGCGCCCCACATGCCAGCAGAACGTGCCCAGCGATGGATGCGTTGCGACCACCAGGCCCGGACCTTCGGCGCGCAGCTTCGCGCCGCTCCAGTATCCTTCGTCGCTTCTTCCCCAGCTCCAGGTGTTCCGGAACCACAAGGTCGGCGCGAGATGGAGAGTTGCACCATCCGGGCTGCGGTTGGAGATCGTCAGACGGATGAGGATGTCGTTCGGGGAAGCCTTGGCATACTCCGCCTGAACGTCGAAGTAGCGGCTTTCGTCGAAGATGCCCGTGTGCTCCAGCTCGAACTCCGGAGCGGTTCGGCCTCGTGCGCGGTTCTCCTCCCGCAGTCGTTCGTAGGGAAACTCTGCCTGCGGATATTTGTATAACCCACGCATGTACGAATGGGTCGGCGTCGAGTCGAGGTAGAAGTAGGCTTCCTTCACGTCCTCGCCGTGATTGCCTTCCGGACCCGAGAGTCCGAAAAGCCTCTCCTTGAGGATCGGATCGGCGCCGTTCCAGAGCGCGATGGAAAAGCACAGACGGCATTCCCGATCCGTGATCCCGAGGAGACCGTCTTCCCCCCAGCGGTAGGCGCGCGCCGCCGACTGCTCGAAACCCAAGTAGCTCCACGGATCGCCGTCCGCCGAATAGTCCTCGCGGATCGTGCCCCACTGCCGCTCCGAGAGGTACGGCCCCCATCGCTTCCAGTTTTGCAGGCGCGCCGCATCCTCGGCGAGCCGCGCATGCTCCGCCTCGCCGGGGTCTGACTTCTTGCCGGGGACCATGCGGCGCATTGTCGCCCGCATCGGTGGTTTCGGCAACCCGCCGTGTGCTTCGGAAGACGGCTCGATCGAGAAGAGGCTACCGGAATCTCTGCTTCAGC
>CAMPIC010000186.1 GCA_946886185.1 uncultured bacterium | reverse complement strand
GTGGACCGGCCTGGATCACGGGGATGATCTTCGGATCGATCGTCGGATGGATCGCCCTCGGTCAAGTTGACGTCGGCCCTTCCGGCAATGCCCGATCCAACCTGGGCCTTTCCGGCAATGTCCGATCCGACCTGGGCCTTTCCGGCGACGCCCGATCCACCTTAGGCCGTTCCGGCGACGGCCAAGCCGATTTGGGTGTTTCCGGCGACGGCGGATCCGGGCTTCTTCTCCTTCTGATCCTCGCGGCATCCTGCCTGGCCTACCTCCTGGGCGAGATGGACGATCGAGGAAAGATCGGGCCGCTCCCCAAGGCGCTGCTCCAGGCGGCGCTGGTGATCGCTCCGTGGTTCGGTTTCGTGGCGCTGCGGGGAGAGGGCGTGCCATTCGCGGCCACGCTCGGTCTGCTTCTCGCGCTCGCGCTTCAGATCGCGCTCGGCATTTTCGACAACATGGACGGAGCGCTCGGATCGGCGAGCCTCGTGGGGCTCCTCTTCCTGGGAGCATCGCCAGCGATCGGCGGCGCCTGGGTCGCGGCCGGAGCGACCGCGGGATTCCTCCTCTGGAATCGGCCGCCCGCGCGGCTCTTCCTGGGCAACCGCGGCAGCTCGGCGCTCGCCACCGCCACCGCCGCTTGCTTCGCATGCCACGCGAGCACGCTTCCGACCTCCGGAGTGTTCCTCTCGGCTCTTCCGTTCGCCTGGCCGCTCGCCGACCTCGCGTTCGTGACCGTGCGCCGCCTTCGTGCCGGGCGCCGTCCCTGGGAAGGGGGGAAGGACCACACCACCCACGCAACGGCGCGCCTGCTGGGCACCGATCGATACGTCTGGCTGCTGGTGGGCGCAAGCGCCGCGCTGGGCGCGCTCCTCGCCCGGAGCATCCTTCGGAGCACGCTTCAGGCCGCTGGGTAATGCTTGCGGGATAAGCAGCGTGCAGCGCGTCCAAGCGCGCTTCATACGAGATGGATCGTGCGCGTTCGGTGCCGCGCGTTGACCTCGTCGTCCGCGCGTGGTAGCTTCGATCGAATGTAGTTTGCGCTGCTGTGGGAAGTTACCGGATTCGCGGCCGCGCAATCGAACGCAGCCAGGGGACCTCGATGCTCGATCTCAAACGCATCCGCACCGAAACGGACCGGGTCCGCGCCGGCCTCGCCGCGAAAGGCGGCGCCGATCTCCAGTCGATCCTCGATCTCGATCTGCGTATGCGAGAGATCCTGCAGGAAGTGGAAGTCCAGAAAGCGGAGCGCAACCGGAGCTCCGAGGAGATCGCGCGTCGCAAGAAGCAGGGAGAGGACGCGAGCGAGCTCCTCGACCAGATGAAAGCGCTCTCCGAATCGATCAAGGAACGGGACGCGGAGCTCCGCGAGATCGAACAAGCGCTGGACGAAAAGATGCGCTGGCTCCCCAACGTGCCGCACGAGTCGGTGCCGGTGGGCGATCCCTCCGCGAATCGCGAGGTGCGCCGCTGGGGCGAGATCCCTTCCGACGCGTTCCAGCCCAAGCCGCACTACGAGATCGGCGAATTGCTCGGCCTGCTCGATTTCGGACGCGCTTCGAAGATTTCGGGCTCCGGATTTGCCGTCTTCACCGGATGGGGAGCGCGGCTGCAGCGCGCGCTCATCCAGTACTTCCTCGATCAGGGCAGACAGAACCGCTTCGTCGAGGTGTCGACCCCGTTTCTGGTGCGCCGCGACTCGATGTTCGGGACCGGTCAGATCCCCAAGCTCGAGGAGGACATGTACCGGACCGAGCCGGACGATCTGTTCCTCATCCCGACAGCGGAAGTCTCGATCACCAATCTTTTCGCCGGGGAGCAGGTTTCGCACACCGAGCTGCCGATCTATCGCATGGGATATTCGCCCTGCTTCCGGCGCGAGGCAGGCACGTACGGCAAGGAGACGCGCGGCCTGGTGCGCGTCCACCAGTTCGACAAGGTGGAGCTGGTCAAGATCGTCGAACCGGCCGATTCGTACGGCGAGCTCGAGTCCCTCGTAGCCTGCGTGGAACGGCTCCTGCAATCGCTCGAGCTTCCCTATCGCGTCCTCGAGCTCGCAACCGGCGATCTCTCCTTCGCGGCCGCCAAATGCTACGACCTCGAAGTGTGGGCGCATGCCGAACGGCGCTGGCTGGAAGTCTCCTCGTGCAGCAACTTCGAAGAGTTCCAGGCGCGGCGCATGAACCTCCGCTATCGCAACGAAGAGAAGAAGCTGCTCTATCCGCACACGCTCAACGGCTCCGGGCTGGCGCTTCCGCGCATCGTGGTGGCGTTGCTCGAGAACAACCAGACCGAGCGCGGCACCATCCGGATTCCCGCGCCGCTCCGGCCGTATCTGGACGGAATGGAGGAGCTGGGAGGTTGAGCGCGCGGAGGGGCGGGTCTGCCATCGCCATGAAACATTCGCTTCGACGATCGGAGCCGTAGCTCGCGATGGCTCGTACTCCAACTCCGTTCTTTCTGCGAGGCTGGCTTTTCCTCGGGATCGTGGTCCTGATCGGCCTCGGCATTCTATACACCACGAGTCAGATCAATCGGCTCAATCGGCAGTCGCAAACGGTCGCGACCCTCTTCGCCCGGTTCTCCGCGCTCGCCACCTTCACCGCGCTCGACAATCCCGACCTCAAGCAGATCTTCGACGAAGTGGTCAAGCCGGCCGACTTCCCGATGATCCTCACCGACACCGAGGGGCGTCCCTTCGTCTGGAAGCTGCCGCGATCGATGGTGGTGGACTCGATCGACATCGAGACGATCGCCGAAATGGATCCGCACGATCCGCCCGCGGAAGGACCGATCCGCAAGCTCTTCGACATCCGTGACCGGTTCGCGGCGCAGAACGAGCCGATCGCGATCCGGCGTCCCGGTTTGCCCCAGCCGTTCGGCTATGTCTACTACGGGGAGCCCTCGCTCGTGCGCGAGCTGCAGTGGATCCCGTTCATCCAGATCGCGGGGATCGTGCTCTTCATCGGACTGGGCTATGTCGGCTATCGAGGCATCAAGACGAGCGAGCAGCGCGCCATCTGGATCGGACTGGCGAAAGAGACCGCGCATCAGCTCGGCACGCCCATCTCTTCGCTCCTCGGCTGGGTGGAGCTGATGCGCGAACGCCAGTTCGAATCTCCCACCGACGCGAGCGTGGTCAGCATCGAGAAAGAGTTCTTCGACGAAGTCCTCAACGAGATGGAAGGGGACGCGGAACGTCTGGAAAAGGTGGCGAACCGCTTCGGACAGGTCGGATCGGCCCCCAAGCTCGAAATCGTCGACATCGCGCCGATCGTGAGCGAGGCGGTGCGCTACTTCCGACGCCGCCTGCCGCATCTGGGCAAGGATGTCGACATTCGCGAGCGTTACGATCTCGTCCCGCCCGTCAGCCTCAATAAGGAATTGATCGAATGGGTGGTGGAGAACGTCCTCAAGAACGCGGTCGACGCCACGGAAGGGGATCGCGGCTCGATCGAAGTGGACGTGCTCTATCGCAAGGATGTCGAGTCGGTCCTGGTGCGCGTGACCGACAAGGGCCGCGGGATGACGCCGCCCGAGGCGAAGCGGGTTTTCGCGCCCGGCTACACCACGAAGCAGCGCGGCTGGGGGTTGGGATTGACCTTGGCGCAGCGCATCGTGCAGGACTACCACGGAGGCAAGATCTGGGTGGAGAAAACCGCGCCTGGAAAAGGCACCACCATGGTGATCTCGTTCCCCACCTGATCTCTCCTCGCCCACACAGCCCTGCACCGTGTAGATTCCGCGAAAGGCGTCCCCGGCACTCTGATCGAAGGGCTGAATCCAAATCAATGGCGCAATCGAATCAGCGGATCCTCTGGGCGGACGACGAAATCGACATGCTCCGCCCGCACATCCTCTACCTCAAGGGGAAGGGATACGAGGTCGAGGCCGTCGCGAACGGCGAAGACGCGGTCAAGTCGGCCGAGAGCAAGTCGTTCGACATCGTCCTGCTGGACGAGATGATGCCGGGGATGGGCGGGCTCGCCACCCTCGAAGCGATCAAGCAGCGGCATCCCAATCTTCCCGTGATCATGATCACCAAGAACGAGGAAGAGAACTTGATGAACATGGCTCTGGGCCGGCAGATCGCCGACTACCTGACCAAGCCGGTCAACCCGAGCCAGATCCACCTCGCGATCAAGAAGGTGTTCGAGAGCGAAGCGCTCCAGCGCAGCCAGCGCACCCGCGATTACGTGGCCGAGTTCAATCGCGTCCTCTCGCTCCGGCACGGCGCGATGGGGTGGCAGGACTGGGCGGAGCTGTTCCAGCGCGTCGTGGGATGGGATCTCGAGTTCCGTCAGATCCAGGAAGAGAGCCTCCGGCAGTCGCATCAGGAGCAGAAGGGGCAGCTCAATCGCGAGTTCGCGCGCTTCGTGGAAGATCATTACGCAGGATGGGTGCAGAAGCCGTTCGGGGAGCGCCCTCCGCTCTCGGTCGACATCGCGCCTCACTGGGTGCTCCCGCATCTCAAGGCGGGCCGCCGCGTCGCGCTCGTGGTGATCGACTGCATGCGGCTCGACCAGTGGTCGATCCTTGAGCCGCTCCTGCGTCCGTACTTCGACATCAAGACCGACCTTTTCATGTCGATCCTTCCCACAGCCACACCGTACAGCCGCAACGCGATCTTCTCGGGCCTCTATCCGAACGAGATCGCGCGTAAGTATCCCGACTGGTGGCTGGAGAACGCGCCCAAGGAGGACAGCCGCAACAGGTACGAGAAGGAGCTGATGGACAAGCTCCTCGAAGCGGAGGGGATCCCGACCGCGGGACATCGCTATCTCAAGATCTTCACTCCGCAGGAGAGCAACAACCTGCGCAAGAAGATCAACACTTTGGGAGAGGCGACCTTCCTCTCCATGGTCTTCAACTTCGTGGATATGCTCGCGCACGGGCGCTCCGAGTCGGAGCTCTTGCAGGAGCTGGCGCCGGATGAAGAAGCGCTGCGGGGCGTGCTCCAGTCCTGGTTCCAGCACTCCGCTCTGCTCGAGGTGCTGCGCGTCCTCTCGCGCCAGGACACGGTGGTGGTGGTCACGACCGACCACGGCCTGGTCCAGGTGAAGCGCTCCTCGGAAGTGCTGGGCAACCGCGATACCTCCACCTCGATTCGCTACAAATACGGCGACAATCTCGGAGTCAACGAGCGGGAAGCCCTCCATATCAAGAAGCCGGAGGAGTACAAGCTGCCGGGCGACGGGCTGATCAAGCATTACATCGTGGCGAAGGAGAATTTCTACTTCGTCTACCCGACCAATTTCCACCAGTACGAGCGGCACTTCCGCAACAGCTTCCAGCACGGGGGGATCTCGATGGAGGAGATGATTCTGCCAGTCGCGACCCTGTATCCGCGCTCGCGCTGAGGTCACCCCTTGGAGCTGCAGCACTGCGTCGTCGAGACGAGCTCTGAAGAAGAGACGATCGAGCTTGGCCGTCAGCTCGCGGCTCTGCTCGTGCCGCCCGCCTGGATCGGACTGGAAGGCGTGCTCGGAGCGGGCAAGACTCGACTGGTGCAAGGAGTCGCGGATGGCCTCCACTACCCTGGACGAGTGCGCAGCCCGACCTTCGTTCTGGAGAATCGCTATCTCGCCGACGTGCCGATCCTCCACCAGGATCTCTACCGTCTCGATGCTCCAGGCGACGAGCTGCTCGAGGGATGGGACGAGCATCCGGGCCTCGTGTTCGTCGAATGGGCGCAGCGCGCTCATGAGCATCCGCGGCGATGGGTGCGCATTCTTCTCGTGGAAACCGGTCCGACTCACAGACGGATCGAGATCGCATGGGACCGCGCGAGCGGCGTGATGCGCGGCGCCCCGATGCCGCAGCGGCGTCGCGCACCGAAGAGTGACGATCCGGAATCGCGCTCCTCATGAACCCGCTTCCGCACGAGCCCTCCTTCGCGAAGGCCGGGAAGTCGCGATGACGCCACCCCGTTCCGGAGTCGTCCTCGGCATCGAGAGCACCGGCCGATTGACCGGCGCAGCGCTTGCCCGCGGCGATGAGCTGCTCGCGGAGTCCTCGCTCGCGGTGGAGGCCTCGAGTCAGGAATGGCTTCTCCGGCTGGTACATGAGGTTCTCGAACGGCAGTCGCTGGAGGTCGCCGATCTCGAAAGGATCGCGGTTTCGATCGGTCCGGGATCGTTCACCGGAGTCCGCGTCGGACTGGCCGCCGCCCGGGTCCTCGCGTGGAGCGTGGGGCGCGCGCTCGTGCCGGTGCCGACCCACCAGGCGCTGGCTTATCCCTGGCGCGACAGCGGGCACACGATCTGCTTGCTCACTTCGCACCGCCGGGGGCT
>CAMPIC010000185.1 GCA_946886185.1 uncultured bacterium | reverse complement strand
CCCTCCCGCTGGGAGAGTGATCCGCGCCAGTTCCGTGCCACGCACTCCCGCTGCGAGAGTGACAGCCGGGTCATCGGATGATAATCATCTTCTGGTCGCTTGTGATGCCGGTTACTTCAGAACCGAGCCTTGACCTTGCCCCAAGAGGCTTCGATCACCGGGTCGATGGCGGGAGTGAAGTAGACAATCAGCTTGGGGTGGCTCTGCGGATCCGTGTTTTCCCGCGAGTCGATCCGACGGGCCGTGGTCGGCTCCGACTCGTCCCCTCGGAGGAGCCAACCATGGGATGTTCCTGGATCAGCGATCCACGAGCGAACGTCCTCCGCCAATCCATCCCCGGACAACACATATACGCCGGGCGCCGTGGTCGAGGTCATGGCGCTCGGAGTGGAGACGAAATTCCCGCCGGGATTGGACCAATCCTGATCGGGGTAGAATCGATGGATCCACGTGGCATCTCCGGTCTCCGACGTGGCGCCGCCCCCTCCCGCGCCGGAATCGGAAGCTCCCTCTCCCCACGACTCCAGCAGTCGATGCGCGGAAAGCGGCTCAGCGGATTCGTTGTTCACGCGGGAGACATGGATCTCGAGGAAGACGCTGTCGATGACCGCGTCCGCGGCGATGGCGGAAACATCGAACGCGAGAACCGCCCGGCGCGCCGTCGAGTCGCTGTTCATGCCGGAGAAGAGGAACATTCCCGCGCCGCTGCTGCGCGACCCATCCTCGCGCTCGAAAAGCGTGTTGTCTCGAATGGGCGCAAGCGCGACGAGTTCCACGGCGGGAACGGAGGTCGCAAGGATGCACATCGCGATTAGCGAGGAGGTGATGGTCGGGACGAGCCGCTGCGGCATGAAATGGCCGCGTCCGAGCAGAACCCTATCCGCGCGAAAGACCATCGATTCATTCCTCCCCCGCCGAAACCGGTCCGCGCCAGATCCGTGCCATGCACTCCCGCGCCGGGAGTGGCCTGCGCCAGATCCGTGCCACTCACTCCCACGCCGAAACCGGTCCGCGCCAGATCCGTGCCATGCACTCCCGCGCCGGGAGTGGCCTGCGCCAGATCCGTGCCACTCACTCCCACGCCGAAACCGGTCCGCGCCAGATCCGTGCCATGCACTCCCGCGCCGGGAGTGGTCGGCGCTCGATTCGGGTGCGTGATCCCGCTTCACTCCAGAATGATCAGCTTCTTCGACTCGGTCGGACGGTTGGGCGCCGTGAGCTTATAGAAGTACATTCCCGGCGTAAGCGCTCGCCCGTGCTCGTCGCGACTTTCCCACCACAGGGTGTGCTCGCCCACCGGCAGCGGTTCATCGAGCGGCGTGGCAACGCGGCGCCCTCCGATGTCGAAGATATCGATGCGGGTCGGCCCCCCCGTGGCGAGCTGAAAACGGATCGAGGTTCCTCCTACCGCGGGGTTGGGGCTGCTCTGCTGCAAACCGATCACCGCGACGTCGGATGAGCCAGCCCCCGTGGACGTGCTGTCGACCACCTCGAACTGCCGCATCATGTCGTGATCTTCATGCTCGAGCATGTGGCAGTGGTACGGAAACTTGCCGAGATAGTCGTCGAAGCGCGCGATCACGCGCACCATCTCGCCCGGCATGACAGGGACAGTGTCTTTCCATCCGGCCATGGACGGTTCAGGCGGCATCGGCGGACCAGTGACCTGCACCGTGTCGTTCACCACCGTGAATGGCTGGATATCGAGCACCTGGAACATCACCAGGTGCATGTGCATCGGATGCGCCATCCCGGATCGATTGATGAATCTCCAGATCTCGGTCGAGCCGAGGCGCGGACGCTCGTGAATGTGCGGCCAATGTTGGCCGTTGATCAACCAGATGGAGCCGGTGCACGGATCGTTGAACTTCTCGAGGGTGAAGTCGCGACTCTCCACCGCGTCGGCTTCTTCGAGCGCCTGCATCGGACGGAGCGAATCGGGTGCGGACCAGGCGAACCCGGCCGGAACGCGCACGATGAACTTCATCACCGCCTCGAGCGGAGGATGCGAGGAATCGCCGTAGGGATAGGGCGCCAGCGCGCTGTTGCGCAGCAGGATTTCCGACCCAGCGATCTCCTTGGAGAAATCGATGATCACGTCGGCGCGCTCACCGGGATGGATCGTCAGACTGTCGAGCACGACCGGCGCCCGCAGCAGTCCGCCATCTCCTCCGATCAGCGTCATCGGCGCGCCATTCGAGAGCGCAAGCGTGTAGGTGCGCGAGTTGGACCCATTGAGCATCCGGAACCGATAGGCGCCGCGCTCTGCCTCGAAATACGGCCAGACCTTCCCGTTGACCAGTGTTTTGTCGCCGACGAAGTGCTCCTCCCACTCCGCCGGATAGTAGAACGAGCCGTCCGCGCGGAAGGATCGATCCTGGATCACGAGCGGCACCTCATAGGGGCCAGACGGGAGGGTGAGCGACTCCTCGAACGCATCACGCACGATGTAAAACCCCGCGAGACCCAGCAGCACGTTGAGACGTGTGATCCCGAGCGCGTGATCGTGATACCAGAGAGTCGACGCGAGCTGCCGATTGGGGTAGACGAAGGTCTGCTCCTCTCCGGGAAGGATGGCGTCTTCCGGATACCCGTCCGAGTCGGCGGGAACATGACCTCCATGGAGATGCACGACGGTGCGCGGAGTGGGACCTTCCTCGTTCGGCCCGTGGAGGCACAGATCCACCGGAAGATAGTGCGTGGTGCGCAACGTCCCCGTGGAATCGCGCAGATCGCTCACCCATGTCACCGTGACCGGCTCGTCTCTTCGCGCCTCGATCGTAGGGCCGGGATAGATTCCGTCGTATCCCCAGATGGTGGTCGGGGGAAGATCCCGATGGAGCTGCTGCTGCGTCTCGATGATCGGAATCCGGTAGGTGGCTTCCGCTCCGGCTGATCCGCTCATCGGAACTGCGACCCGGGGAATGGGAAGCGCATCCACGTACGGCTCGAGCTCCGGACCGCATGCCCCGGGCATGCACGCGACGCCGTCTCCCAGGTACATCCCTCCCATCGCGCCGCAGGCCAAGGCGGAGACCACTTCGCACATTCCGCCCATCATGCAGCACGCGCCGGTCGTGGACTTAGGTGGAACGCTGTAGGTGATCTCGAGGAGCGGCCGGTAGGTCGCGTTCGCGTTTTCGTGGCTGGCGAATCGTTTCTGCGTGGTGACGCCGCCGGTTTCCTGCCCGATCATGACCCATCCGAAGTTGGCGTCGGGATCGTCGACCCACCGTTGCAGGTCGTCCAACATCCCGGCGCTCGACCAGGAATAGAACGACTCGAATGCGACGTAGGCGCTCGCGCTCGCCACCGGCTCGTAGTCGCCGCCCGGACTGTTCCACAGCGCCGACGGATAGAGCCGGTGAGTCCAGGTGGCGTCGCCGGAAGTGGCAGGCGCCCCAATCCACTCATCGCCCAGAGCATCCGAGGTTCCTTCTCCCCAGTCCGAGCGCGCGCGGTGCAGCTTGACGTCGTTGGCCGCGCTCCCTCCCTGCGTCGTGCGGAGAGTCAGCGTTGCTTCGCTCACCAGAGCGCCCTGTGGAATGACGGAAGCGAGGTCGAACCCGATCACCGCCCTGCGCTTGATTCCGCTCGACTGCCTGCCCGTGAAGAAGAACTCTCCGGCTCCGTTGCTGACGGCGCCGCTCTCTTCATAAAGCGTGTTGTCGCGAGAGGTGGTGATCTGGATCGTGATCGGCAGTCCGGTGCAGGGATTGGTGGAGCAGGTGGTGTCGTCGCCTTGATAGCTCCCGCTCGCGCTCGCGCAGTCAGACTCGGTGAGGATGATGCAGGTGCCATCGGGGAGGCAGCACGAGCCGGCGTCGACTCCCGGATCGAGCGTGTAATGGATCATGAGACGCGGCCTCTGATTGGCCGACGCGATGCTGCGACTCTGGAAACGCTTCGCCGTAGCCGTGACGCTTTCGGTTCCGATCACGATCCAGCCGAAGTTGCTCTCCGGATCCTCCCGCCAGCCCTGCACGTCGCTCGCCATCGCCGGCGAGGACCACTGATAGTTTCCGTTTCCGCCCACCACCGTTTCGGCGCTCGGGCTCGCCGCGTAATCGCCGCCCGGCGCGACCCATGCCTGCGTCGGGTAGAAGCGGTAGAACCAGGTCGCCTCGTCGACGGAAGGACTCGTTCCCGCTCCTTCCTCGCCCGGAGCATGGGAGGTGCCTTCTCCCCAACTCGCGGACGCGCGATGCAACACGACCGAACGGCCGGTGCTCGAACGCGCGCGCGACATATAGAGCTGGAGGCTGGCCGATTCAATCGTCGCGCCCGGAGGAACGTTGCCGGCGACATCGAAGCGCACCAGACCCCGCCGGATGTCTCCTTGAAGCGTCGTTCCCACGAAGAAATGGTTGCCCGCGCCATTTCCCGCGTTGTCCTCGCCGTTTTGATAGAGGGTGTTGTCCTCGATCGATTCGAGGGTGACCATCTCCCCCGCGGCGATTCCGCTCCCGGAGATGAGCATCAGCACGATCCAAAGAGCGCGCCTCCCGCTTTCGCCACGGAAACGGGGGCTCCACAACCGACTCATTGACTTCAAGTTGCAGCTCCAAGAGAAGAAGGGGCGGTTGACGGTCGAGGTCGAACCCCTCGCGCTGGGCTCGTGCGCTCCGGCAGCGGAGGCCGCCGCCCACAGGAGGCCCCCGTCGAAGTGACTCAGCTATCCATGATATCCGGTTATCCCTGTTCCGGAGTATCCGGGAATCCCACGTCCGGCGTCTTTAGGCGCTCGCACTTCTTTGGGGCTCGCGCTTCTTCGGAGCTCGCGCTTCTTGGGCGTTCGCTCTCTACTGGCGCGCTGCGGGTAGAGGCGGTCCCCACGCCTGGAAGCCGAAGCGCGGGCAAGGCCGCTCCACGGGCCAACGTTGATCCATGGTGTCGCCGTCGAACACTTCTCCGTTCTTCACCACGTACTCGATGGAGTCGCTGTTGAAAATCGATTCGAGAGGATTGCGCTCCAGCACCAGCAGGTCGGCGAGCTTGCTCACCTCCAGGCTGCCGATTTCGTGATCGAGACCGAGCGCCCAGGCGCCGTTGAAGGTTGCGCAGCGCAGCGCCTCCATGTTCGACATTCCTCCCTGGGCCAGCGCCCAAAGCTCCCAGTGCGCGCCCATTCCCTGCAGCTGGCCGTGCGCGCCGAGAGTGACGATGCCCCCCGCGTCGAGGATCTTCTTGGATTGCTGGGAGACCTCGATGTGGTGCCAGTCTCCTTCGATCGTCATCGGCTGCCGGCGAATTGCCCGCGCGTCCAACCTGGGACGCGGGAAGAATCGGAGCAGCTTCTCGTTCTGCCACACTTCCTGATGCTGATAGAACCAGTTCTCTCCGGAGATTCCGCCATAAGCGACCAGAAGAGTGGGCGTTTGCGCGGTCCCGCTCGAGGCAAAGAGCTCCACCACGTCGCGTGCGAGCGGCGTGACGGGAAGCGAGTGTTCGACGGTGGTGTGTCCATCCAACACCATCGTAAGATTGGTCTCGAGCTGGCCCCCGCCTTCCGGAACCACCAGCATCGACTCCTCGCGCGCCGCCTGGATCACCCATTGGCGCTGATCCCGGCGCGGCTGCATGTACGATTTCACACTGAACGCGCCGTAGCGCTTGAGTCTGCGGACGTGATGGCGCGCGGAATCCAGATCTTCGATGACGGCTCTGCCGGCGCCGCCCGCTCCGTACAAGATGTACCCCGTCGAATAGGTGCGAGGCCCTTTCGTAACGCCGGTTTCGATCATCTCCGAGAGGGTGAACACCTCGTAGGAGCTCGCCGAGGGATCGTGCGTCGCGGTCACTCCGTAGGCGAGGTTGCACCATCCTTCCCACTGATTCTCCGGAAGGATGTCCATCGAGTCGTAGTGGAAGTGCGCATGGGTGTCGATGAAGCCAGGCATGAGCGTGGCGCCGGACACGTCGAACACCTTCGCTCCATCGGGGATGGCGATCGCTGCCGCCTCGCCGATCGCCTCGATCCGGTCGCCGCGGATCACGATCGTGCCGTCCTCGATCACCTCGTCTCCGACCATGGTGATGATGCGGCCGCCGGTGAACGCGACCAGGCCGCTCGGTTTCTCCCTCGGCAGCGCGAGCCGCACGGTCACGGTGTCGGGGTGGATTTCACCCTTCTGGTCCTCTTTCTTGCTCGGGGTAGCGTCCTCGTCATCCTCGGCGTCGTCCCCATCGCCGTTGTCATCATCATCGTCGTCGTTGTCGTCCGTCCCGCTGTTGCCGTTGTCGTCCGTCCCGCTGTCGTCGTTGTCGTCCGTCCCGCTGTCGCCGTTGCC
>CAMPIC010000184.1 GCA_946886185.1 uncultured bacterium | reverse complement strand
TCGCTAGCTCCGGAGCACCTCGAAGTTGGAAGGAAGCCAGAGGAGTACCATGAAGATCCTGCTCTCCAACGACGACGGCATCGCCGCCTCTGGACTCTGGGCGCTGCATGACGCGCTCGCGACTCACGCGGAGGTCTGCGTGGTCGCCCCCGAACGCGAGCAGAGCGCCTCCAGCCACGCGCTGACGCTCCACCAGCCGCTGCGCGTCCGCAACCTGCGTGACAAGATCTTCGCGATCGATGGCACTCCCACCGACTGCATCTTGATGGCGGTGCAAGGGATCGGAGGCCTTCTCGACTTTCGTCCCGATCTGGTGGTCTCCGGAATCAATCACGGCTCCAATCTCGGCGACGATGTCACCTATTCCGGAACGGTTGCGGCGGCGTTCGAAGGCCATCTCCTCGGATTTCCGGCGATCGCGTTTTCCGCGGGTGAAAACACCATCGACATGACCCATCCTGCCCGAGCCGCACTCGATCTGATCCGCCAGCTCGATCCCAAGCGATTGCAGAAAGGCCTACTTCTCAACGTCAACTTCCCGTCGCGGGAGTACGATCGCATGGAGGGGTTTCGGATCACCCGGCTCGGGAAGCGCGTCTATGAAAACGTGCTCCTCGAGCGCAGAGATCCGCGCGGGCGGCCCTATTTCTGGATCGGCGGCTCGCCTGCCTGGGAGCCCGACGAGAGGTCCGATCACGCCGCGGTCCGCGACGGTTGGATCTCGGTGACGCCGCTGCATCTCGAGCTC
The DNA here is from genome assembly GCA_946886185.1 of uncultured bacterium. The sequence continues at coordinate 5,545 of CAMPIC010000184.1, read as the reverse complement.
ACGCAGAAACAGCGGGTCGAGGAGATGGGGACATGGGACCTACGATTTTCCTCCGGCGGCTCCGGCGAATAATTCCGGGCTCCGATTCCGGCGCGGGTGACGCCGAGCTTCGCGACCGCATGGTGCGAGAGCAGATCGAGTCGCGCGGCATCCACGATCCTCGAGTGCTAAACGCGCTCCGCCGCATTCCCCGAGAGAAGTTCGTTCCCCAAGAAGCGCGCCGAGCCGCGCACGGAGATCATGCTCTGCCGATCGGGGAAGAGCAGACCATTTCGCAGCCGTACATGGTCGCGCTCATGACGGAAAAGCTCTCCGTCGAGCCGCATCACCGGGTCCTGGAGATCGGAACCGGTTCCGGATACCAGACGGCGGTGCTGGCCGGGCTGTGCCATCGCGTCTTCACGATCGAGCGGATCGCTGAGCTCTCGCGCACAGCGGCGGAGCGGATCGAGGAGCTCGGGTACACCAACGTGGAGTACCGGATCGGAGATGGTTCGCGCGGTTGGCCCGAGCAGGCTCCTTTCGATCGGATCCTGGTGACCGCCGGTGCTCCCGCCATTCCCGCCAGCCTGATCGCGCAGCTCGTACCGCAGGGCGTGATGGTGATCCCGACCGGCGGCCGGGCTCGCCAGGAGATCCGCGTCTGCAAGAAGACCGGGCCGAACGACTACGAAGTCACGGAAAGCATCTCCTGCTCCTTCGTGCCGCTGATCGGCGAGGAAGGGTGGGAGGACGATCTGCTTTAGAGTGGGCGATCCAATCGATTCCGGGTCTGGACAGTGCGAGGGGAGGCTGGTATATTTCCCTCTTTGCGGCAATCGAGGCGCCTGCGTCCCAGTGACTTGCGGGCGCCGTTGTTTGACCGCTCGCAAGGTGGGTCGGGGCGTAGCGCAGCCTGGTAGCGCACCTCGTTCGGGACGAGGGGGTCGGAGGTTCAAATCCTCTCGCCCCGACCATGTTTTCTTCAGAGACGACCGACGCGTCGGTGATTCCATTCCTGGATCGCCATCGATGCGTAGTCGTCGGGAGCCGCCGCGAGGCCATCTTGGATTCCAACCTCTCCGCTCGCCTCCGCTCCGCAGTGCGCAACATCCCTGATTTTCCCAAGCCAGGAATCCTCTTCCGAGACATCACGACGCTGCTGCTGCGTCCCGAGTTGATGCGCGAAAGTCTGGCTGAGATCTGGAGACCGTTCGACGGTCAAGTCGACCTCATCGCGGGAATCGAATCGCGAGGATTCTTGCTCGGCGCGGCGCTGGCCGTGCAGCAGGAGCTTCCCTTCGTGCCGCTGCGCAAGCCGGGCAAGCTTCCGGCCGCCACCATCCGCGAGACCTACACGCTCGAATACGGCACCGATGCGCTCGAGATGCACCACGACGCCGTTCCCCGCGGTGCGCGCGTGCTCATCATCGACGATCTTCTCGCGACCGGCGGCACTGCCGGCGCGGCAGTCCGGCTCGTCGAACAGGCGGGAGGCGAAGTGGTCGGGCTTGGATTCCTGATCGAGCTCCTCGGCCTGGGTGGACGCGAGCGCCTCGAAGGCAACACGGTTCACGCCTTGCTCGCCTACAAGGAAGCATGATCTAGCCGTAGTTTCGCTGTTTCCCGGAACTCGATGGCTGCCGCACACGAAACGCGAGACTGATGCGTGGGCCGACAGGATCGGTCGTCTTCGGGATGCCATGCGTGTAGTGGAGCTGCGTCTCGTAGCTCATGAGAAGCAAGCTCCCGGCTGCGAGGTCGATATGGAACCCACGCCGGGGCGCCTCTTTCTCGCGGATCGTCATGCGCCGGGTAGATCCGAGCGAGAGAAGGACGATCGGAAATCCGATCGTGAGCTCATCGAGATGGTCATTGTGCGGCGCCACGCTATCCTGACCGTCGCGGTAGAAATTGAGACCCACGCTCGTGAACGCGATGCCCGTCGAAGCCACGACTCGGCTGGCGGCGTCGCGAATTGCGTCCGGCACGCCGGGGTCGTTCAGCCGGAAATGACCGACCAGCCTGGGAACATCGACCTCGCGGTCGTACATCATGCGCCGCTGGGCCTCCCAGGGCACCGCATCGCGCACCTGCGCGAACCAGGCGTCAGCAAGCTCCGCCGTCACGAAGTCGGGCGTGTAAACGATCCGCCCCCGGTCGTCGTCGACAAGCACTCTCTCGACGGCGGTAGGGAAGAGCGGGAGCTGGGAACTACTTCGTTGCGTGGACATGGTGTCAACCTGAGCCCAGAATACCACTGCCTGAAACCGGATCGGTTTCGCCCTTGAGAACGAGCCGGTAAGCGTCGCAGAATCAGGGCTCTAACCCGGATGCCCCCGTAGCTCAGGTGGATAGAGCGACGGTTTCCTAAACCGTAGGTCGCGCGTTCGAGCCGCGCCGGGGGCACATCTTCTCGATCGCGTCGCGCCGCGCGCGTGACCGAATCACTCCGCGGAGCATCTGACGCATCATGAGCAAGCGGCCCAAAAATCCCCGGCTCCCGGTGCCGATGCATCGACGTCCCGAGACGGCGGAGACGGAGCCGCAAACGCGCGAGCGCGGGATCGATCTGGCCGGGCCGGATTGGAAAGAGAAGCTCGAGGCGAAGCTCGGACTGCTCCCGAAACAGCCGGGCGTCTACGTGATGCGCGACAAGCGCGGCCGCGTCCTCTACGTCGGAAAAGCGAAAAGTCTGCGCAGCCGCGTACGCAGCTACTTCCGCGGACCGGCGCCGAGCGACTTCCGGCTCGTCACTCTGCGCCGGCGGATCCGGATCCTCGATTACATCGCCGTGAGCAGCGAGGTGGAGGCGCTCATCCTCGAGGCGCACCTCATCAAGCAGCACACTCCGCGGTTCAACGTCCAGCTCAAGGACGACAAGCGCTATCCCTACATCAAAGTGACGGTGGGATCTCCGTTCCCCGGAATGTTCCTGACGCGTCACGTGGTGCCGGATGGATCGCGTTATTTCGGGCCGTTCATCCGCGTCAAGGATCTGCGGCAGACGCTGAAAGTGCTCCGCTCCGTCTTCCAGCTGCGCAACTGCACGGATCAACGCCTCGCCAGAAACGAGCGGGAGTGCCTGCAGTTCTTCATCGGCCGGTGCACCGCTCCGTGCACCCACCGGGTGACGCAAGGGGAATACGCGCTTCAGGTGGGGCCGCTCATCGATTTCCTCTCCGGTCGCGGCGACGAAGTGCTCGCGAAGCTGGAAGAACGGATGCGGGCGGCGGCAGGCGGGTATCGCTACGAAGAAGCAGCCCGCCTGCGTGATGGGATGGCGACGCTCGAAGAGCTCATGAAAGAGCAGCGCATGACGCCGCCGCAGGGGTCGGAAGCGGATGTCATCGGACTCTCCTGCCGCGCCGATCTGGGCTGCGCGGTGTTCTTGCACGTCCACGAAGGCAAAGTCGTCGGCAAGAGCCACCGCATCCTCACGGGCGTGCAAGGGGCGCCGGAAGAGGAGACGTTGCGCGCGCTCCTTCTGGCGCTCTTCCTGGACGCGCCGAGCGTGCCCGGCACCCTCGTGACGAGAGTGGAACCGGCGGATCGAGCAGGCATCGCGCAGGTCCTCACGGAGCGCTCGGGCCACAAGGTGACGCTGCAGTCCCGCCCGCGCGGCCATCTGCGGCGTCTCGTGGAGATGGCAGAGGAGAACGCGCACCTCCTCCTGGAAGAAGAGCAGCTCGCGCTCGCGGCCAAGCGGGGACGCGTCGATCGCTCGGTCTATGCGCTCCAGGAGGCGCTCGATCTGCCGCACCCGCCGTATCGCATCGAAGGGTACGACATCAGCAACTTCCAGGGCTCGCACCCGGTCGCCTCAGTGGTGACGTTCCAGGATGGAACCCCCTTGAAGAGCGCATATCGCCACATCAGAATGGACGCGATTCCGGGTCCGGATGACTTCGCGATGATCGGCGAGACTTTGCGAAGGCGACTCCTGCGCATCACCACGCGCGGCGAGACGCCACCCGATCTCATCCTCATCGACGGAGGTCGCGGTCAAGTTGGCCGGGCTCGTCAGGTCCTCGAGGAGATGGGCTTTGCCCACGTCCCGCTCTTGGGGTTGGCCAAACGCGAAGAGGAGATCATCCTTCCGCATGGCGGACCCCCGATCGTCTTGCCGCGCAGCTCTCCGGCGCTCCAGCTGCTCCAGCAAGTTCGAGACGAAGCGCATCGCTTCGCGATCGCGTATCATCGCCTCCGCCGGAGACGAGCCCAGTCTCGCTCCCGGCTGGACTCGATACCAGGGATCGGTCCGAACCGCCGGCGCCTCTTGCTCCGGAAGTTCGGAAGCGTCGCAGGGATTCAGCGCGCACCGGAATCCGAGATCGCCGCGGTCAAAGGAATCGGACCGAAGCTGGCGCGGATTCTCAAGGAGACACTGGATGGAACCAAGGCCGAGCCGATCGGACCTCCTGCGGAGTCGTCTTGACGACTACCTCCAGCATCTCAGTCTGGAGCGTCGCCTTTCTCCCAGAACCGTGGACGCCTATCGCTCCGATCTCGCGCACCACCTTGACGCGCTCGAGCAGGAGCAGGTCGCCGCTTTCCAGGATTTGACTCCTGATCACCTGCGGGAATACCTCGCCACTTTGCACGACGCCGGGATGTCTCCGAGGACTCGGCTGCGGGCACGCGCGGCGTTGCGCGGCTTTTACGGATTCCTCTTCCAGGAACGCGTCATGGCCAGCAATCTCGCCGCCGAGTTGGAGGCTCCGCGGATCGGACGCGATCTGCCCCACGTGCTCCCGCCCGAGGACGTCGAACGGCTCCTCTCTGCGGTCGCGGGGGAGGAAGCGGCCGATCTACGGGATCGGGCCATGCTCGAGCTCGCCTATGGCTCGGGTCTGCGGGCCTCCGAGCTGGTCACGATCGGGGTCGAGGACCTCGACCTGCGCGAGCTCTGGCTGCGAGTCCACGGAAAGGGTTCGAAGGAGAGGATGCTTCCAGTGGGCCGCCAAGCCGCCCAGGCAGTCCGAAAATACCTGGCCGGGGGCAGATCCAGCCTCCTGGGGGCCCGACGGGATCCGGGCACCCTCTTCCTCAACGGCAGGGGAGGACGGCTGAGCCGAATGGGTTACTGGAGAATTCTGCGCAAACGGGCGATGCAGGCTACTCTCCCCTGGGCGGAGATCCACCCGCACACGTTGCGGCACAGCTTTGCCACGCACCTCTTGCACGGGGGAGCCTCGTTGCGCGTGGTGCAGGAGCTGCTGGGGCACAGCAATCTCCGCACGACCGAGATTTACACGGCGGTGGATCGAAACTACCTGCATCGAGTCCATCGCGAGTTCCATCCGCGAGGGTGATGTGGTTGGCAGGGCAGGACGGGGTCGGAGAAACACAGGAGCGCCATGAACCGCGCCAGCTCATCCACACGACGGATCCGGCCCGGCGCCGGGATCCGTCCCACTGAGGCCGATTGCAACCCTGCGATCCGTCCCGTCCGGACTGATTGCAGCGCCGCGATCCGTTCCATTCGCACCAATTGCTGCGCCGGGGTCCCGCCCGTTCGGGCCGGAGCCGGGGTCCCGCCCGTTCGGACCGGAGCCGGGGTCCC
>CAMPIC010000183.1 GCA_946886185.1 uncultured bacterium | reverse complement strand
GTCCGGAACACCGCGAGGGAGCGCTGCTGGTGCGGCTCCGCGACGACGGGCAGGAAGGGGACGCGGTCGCGGTTCGACGGTACGAAATGGCCGTCGCGACGGATGTGGACCGAGCGCGGAGATCGATGACCATCCCTCCTCCCGCTCCATCGCGTTCTGCGGGATCCACCGATCCCCACCAACGATCCGCGGCGAGCGCGAACTCGCTATCTCCTTGCCATTTCGCTTTATCGCTGGAGTGCGCAGGGCTATCATCCGATGCGTCCAGAGTAGGACAGGGAAGTTCGTTCGTGGCAGAAGCTCGGAGGAGCCGATGAACCGTTCCGTATGGTCGCTGCGATCGCGCGCGTGTTCTGTGCAACGGAACAAGCTCGCGTCCGCTCTCTTTCTCGGCGTTGTCGTATCGATCTCGGCAGGCTGCGGCGATGACGGATCGCCCGTCGAGCCGGTCACCACCGAGGATCCAGCATCGTGGGTGCTGCGCTGGAACCAGATCGCGATCGATGCTTCCGGGATCGATCACAAAGGCCCCTCCGACGAGAACCCCAACGGATACCTCGAGCAGATGGGCCCTGGCCGGGCGAGCCGGGCGTTGGCCGTCACGCATGTCGCGATGTTCGAAGCGGTCAACGCCATGGCGAACGGCGGATACGAAAGCTACATCGGACTCGAGGCCCGGAACGGAGCGCGGCTCACTGGCTCCGAAAGCTCGCTCAAGGCGGCGATCGCCGTGGCCACGCACGATGCTCTCGCCGCACTCTTCACCAAGCAGCGCTCCGAGCTGGATGATTTCCTGGAGGAGGATCTCGCTTCCATTCCTGACGGCGACGCGAAGGAGATCGGCGTCAACCTCGGTCATGCGGCCGCGCTGGGCATTCTCGAGATGCGCGCGGGCGACGGCTCCGCGCATTCCGAACCCCGTCTGGGGATCGAATACATCCCGAGCGATCTTCCCGGTGAGTGGAGAGTGGATCCGATCGGACAACAGCCCATGGCGCTGGGAGCCCATTGGGGCCAGGTCGATCTCTTCCTCGATGCGGACGTGACCGAATTCCGCGCGCCGGCACCGCCCGCGCTGGACTCGCCGGAGTACACCGTCGCATTCAATGAGGCGAAGGCGTTCGGCGGGGATGAGAACACCCCCAACGTACGCACCTCGGACGATACGTTCATAGGAATTTTCTGGGCCTATGACGGACTCCCGAGCCTGTGCGCTCCGCCCCGGCTGTACAACCAGATCGTACGGAAGATCGCGGCTCAGCAAGGCACGACCGATGTGGTCGAGCTCGCGCGCCTCCTCGCTCTGATGAACATCGCGTTGGCCGATGCCACTACCGCGGTGTGGGAGTCGAAGTATTTCTACAAGTTCTGGCGTCCCGTGTGCGGCATCCGCGAAGCCAACGAGGGATCCGGTCCCATGGGTCTGGGCGACGGCAACCCCGAAACCTTCGGCGACCCGAATTGGACTCCGCTGGGCGCGCCCGCCAGCAACACCGGCGCTCCCAACTTCACCCCTCCGTTCCCGTCCTATCCCTCAGGGCACGGTGGGATGGGAGGAGCGCTCTTCCAGCTCCTGCGCGAGTACTACGGAACCGACGCCATCGCCTTCGACATCGTCTCGGACGAGTTCAACGGCGTCACGCGGGACAACGAGGGCAACGTCCGGCCGCGCGTCGTGCGTCACTTCGAATCGTTCTCTGAGGCGGAAGAAGAGAACGCCCAGAGCCGAATCTACCTCGGCATCCATTGGTCCTTCGACAAGACCGCGGCGATCGCCCAAGGGCGCGCCGTTGCGACCCGTGTCCTGGACTCGATCTACCAGCGGAAGCAGCGCCCCGCCTGAAAGCACGCAGACTGGAGCCCGGAACCGACCATCGGCTTGGGCGCTTGGCTCGCGGATAGCTCGGGGAATCAGGTGATCCTTGCCCAGGTCAGCGTTTCGGTGGACGCGTACTACTGATCGGTCCGGTGGCTACTTCAGCCTCCGCGGCGGTATCGTTGGGACATGCTCGAGACGAGGCTCGAACAGGCCCGCGAAGGCTACCGACGACGGGCATGGAATGAAACGTACCGCCTGCTAGCAGACGCGGATCAATCGAGTCCGCTGGCCGCAGCCGATCTCGAGCTTCTGGCGATGTCCGCCTATCTGACTGGTCGCGAACCGGACTTTGATCGCTACCTCGAGCGTGCCCATCACGCTCACGTGCAGCAAGCCGAGCAGTCTCGCGGCGCACGGTGCGCTTTCTGGCTCGGTCTCATCCTCCTCCTCCGAGGGGAATCCGCGCAGGCAAGCGGGTGGCTCGGTCGCGCCCAGCGACTCGTGAAAGGGGAGGAATGCGTCGAGTGCGGGTATTTGCTCATTCTCATCGCGGAGCAGCGTCTCGGAGAACGGGATGGAGACGCGGGGCTCGCAGCGTCAGTTGAGGCCGCCGAGATTGGAGAACGGTTCAACGATCCGGATCTGACCGCCTGCGCCCGTCATCTGGGGGGGCGCGCTTTAATCGAACAGGGGCAGGTTCAGCCCGGCCTCGCGCTGCTCGACGAGGCGATGATCGCGGTGAGCAAGGACGAACTTTCGCCGATCATGGCCGGATTGATCTATTGCAGCGTGATCGACGCCTGTCAGGAGGTGTTCGCTCTCGGCCGGGCGCGGGAATGGACCGAGGCCTTGAGCCGGTGGTGCGACCAGCAACCGGATCTGGTGCCGTTCACGGGGACCTGCCTCGTGCATCGCGCAGAGGTCATGCAGCTTCGCGGCGACTGGGCGGAGGCGATGATCGCCGCGATGGATGCGCACGGTCGGGTCCCGCGAGGCAAACCGATCGCCCCTGCGTTCTATCGACAAGGAGAGATCCATCGACTGCGCGGAGAGTGGCCACAAGCGGAGGAAGCATATCGGACGGCGAGTCGGCTCGGAGCGGAACCGCAGCCGGGATTTGCTCTGCTGCGCATCGCTCAGGGACGTACAGATGCCGCGTACGCATCGATACGCCGCCTCCTGAGCGGGATCAAGGAGCCGCTGCGTCGCGCGAAACTGCTCCCCGCATTCGTCGAGATCGCGCTCAGTGCGAGTGACACGCAGGAAGCTCGGTCTGCTTCCGATGAGTTGTCCGAGATCGCAAACCATTATTCGACGGATGTGTTGCAGGCGATGGCCCACCAGGCGCGAGGAGCCGTCTCATTGGCCGAAGGTGATCCCCGGGCCGCCCTCACTGCTTCGCGTGGCGCGTTCGAGCTATGGCAACGAGGCGGGGCCGTGTACGAGATCGCTCGTGTCCGCTTGTTGACGGCGCTGGCCTGTCGTGAGCTCGGAGATCACGATTCGGCGGATCTCGAATTCGACGCGGCGAGGCATCTCTTCGAGCAGCTGGGTGCGAGGCCCGATGTTGCTCGTCTCGATTCGCTTCGCCGGCCCAGCCCCCGCGTAAAGCGCCACGGTCTCACCGCGCGCGAGCTCGAGATTCTTCGAGGGATCGCCGCAGGCAAGACCAACAAGGTCATCGCGGCCGAGCTCTTCGTGAGTGAGCGAACGATCGATCGACACGTCAGCAACATCCTGACCAAGCTCGCCGTCCCCTCGCGGGTTGCCGCAACGGCCTACGCATACAGCCACAAGCTGCTCTGATCCCACTTCCGCAGGAGCGAGTCGCGCGGAACGGCGGAAACTACCCATCCCGGACAGGTTCGCGATTTGGGTAGTTTCGCCGAAGCCCGGGCTCGATGACTTCCGGCAAGTTCGTCCTGTAGTCGAATTCACAGAACGAACCAGGAGGAACCGATGACCAGTACCCGCGATCGAGCCAAGGATCAAGAAGCATTGGGGGTCCCAATCGCAAACCGAACGGATGCTTCCTCAGATACGCAGGCGGCATGGGACAAAATCGCGCCCGGCTACGACCGGACCAATACTCCGACGCAGATGGCAATCGCAAGCGAAGGGTTGCGCCGGGTCGGCTTGCGTTCAGGGATGAGCTTGCTCGACGTCGCGGCGGGCAGCGGCGCCCTGAGCATCCCGGCCGCACGTCTGGGCGCGCAGGTCACGTCCATAGATCTGTCCCCCGTGATGCTCCAGCTCCTTGAAGCGCGCGCAAAAAGGGAACGGCTGGTGATCCAGACGAAAGTGATGGATGGACAGGCCCTCGAGTTCGACGACGGCACCTTCGACCTGGTCGGATCGCAGTTCGGCGTCATGCTGTTCCCCGACCTGTCCAAAGGGATTCTCGAAATGGCACGGGTCACCAAACCGGGCGGCCGCGTCCTGTTTCTCGCCTATGGCAATCCTCACGAGATCGACTTTCTCGGCTTTCTCGTTCTCGCGGTGCGATCGGTTCGACCCGATTTCGATGGGCCTCCGATGGATCCTCCGCCACTCGAGTTCCGGCTCGCCGATCCGGAAACATTGCGCGCGGAGCTCTCATCCGCCGGGCTGAAAAGCGCAACCGTCGAGACGGTGACGGAAACGACTCGATTCGAGAGCGGCCAAGACCTCTGGGAATGGATCTTGTGGAGTAATCCAATCGTCGAGAAGATTCTCCGCGGAATGCTCAACCTGACGAACGAGGAGCGAGAGACCGTCCGTCAGACTCTGGAGACGTTGGTACAGACGAGAGCAGGCGGCGGCCATTTCGCCACGCTGAGCAATCCGGTCAACATCGGAATCGCAACCAAGGGTTGAAAGGAGCCGTTCATCCATATCGAATCCGCGCATCCAACAGCTCGAGTCGGAGAAGCCAGACTATCGATGCTCGGCGGGTGGCGCTGGCTCCTTTCCCTCGGCCTTGCGGAAACGGATTGGCTTGCTGTGCGCGGCTGGTCTACCGGATTTGAGTCACCCGGATGGAAATCGGAGCCCGACCTTCCATTTCGAGTCTGGCGAAGAGCGCCCCGACCGGCAGCATCCGCGCGCGGGCCGGTTCGATTCGAACCTGGTGCAGACCCGCCGGCTTCCAAGCGTTCCACAGCTCCGCCACCTCCCGGCCCTGCACGTCATAGAGCGCGAGCCGCACGCGCCCCGCGGTCGGAAGCTCGAACGCGAACGTCGCGTGCTGCGAGATCGGATTCGGTGAGACACGGAGCTGCAGCCCGTTCGAGCTCAAAACGGACGAAGGATCTTCAGGAACGCTCGACGCTCCGGGCAGATCGCTGATCGGTCGAGACCAGATTCCGTACCCGCGCGTCCCGGCGATCAAATGACCGCCGGACACGGTCATCTCGTAGATCTCTTCTCCGAAGAACCCATCTTGGAACTGGTTCCACGTCTCTCCGAGATCCGTGGAGTAGAGCACTTGATAATCGAGCACCGACTGCGTCACGAGCACCCGCCCGACCGGTTCCAGGACCTGATGGAATCCGGAGTTGCGCGAGGTCGGAACCCACGTCTCGCCTTCCAGCCGATAGATCCCGCCGCTCCAGAGCGCTGCGAAGAGCGTTCCATCCACGATGGCAAGCTTCTGCACGATGCCCGCGGGGAGTCCATTGTCGAACGTCCCCCAGCTCATCCCGCCGTTGGTGGTCGATCGGATTCCCGCGTTGCCGGTCCCGACGAGGAGGCGGTCGCCGAAGCGCAGGATGGTCAGCGCCTCGCTGATCCCGGCCACGGCCGTCCAACTGACGCCGTCATTGGTCGAGCGATAGAGCGCCTCGTGCGCGCCCACCCACAGAGTGCCGCCGTCAACGAAGATGTCGTGAATGACCGTCGACGGAGAAATTCCGGTCGTCGACGGAGCCCAGGACTGGCCCTCATCGGAGCTGCGATAGATCCCGCGCGGGACGTACATTCCGGCGAGGATCTCGCTTCCGAAGTTGCACAGAGCGCGCGCGTGCCCCGACTCGCCGACTCCCGAGCCGTGAGACCAGGTCGAGCCCAGGTCGCTCGACTTCCAGATGCCGCGACCTTGCCCGCCGTTGGTTTGCAGGCCGACGTACAGCGTTCCTGCGCGATCGAGCATGCTGTCCACGCCGCGAATCGCGCCCGTCCCCTGTCCCGACTCGGTCCAGTTCTCGGCGTCGTCTTCGGTTCGATAGATCCCATCTTCCATGCCGGCGAGAATGGTGCCGTCGCCGTCGAATCCGAGCAGGAAGTCTCCGGCCCGATGATCTCCCGGGAGATCCTCATCGAGCTGCTCCCATGTGACGCCGAGATTCGTCGAGCGATAGATGCCCCCTTCCTGGGTCCCGCGCACACCCGCATAGAGATCGCCATCGCGAGCGACGAGACGATGGAGGTCATCGCCGAAGTGGTCGATCGGACTCTGGGGCAGCTGCGTCCACGTGGTACCGCCGTCGGTCGAGCGGAACACGCCATG
>CAMPIC010000182.1 GCA_946886185.1 uncultured bacterium | reverse complement strand
GTACCAGGAAGCGCACCGGCGGTATCTCGATACGCAGATCTATGGGCACGCGTTCGAAGACGGGAGCTATCCCAACGGACTTTTCGAGGGAAAGCGGTACGACACCTCGTACAGCGTCGCGACCGGCACCACCGCGCTGAGCCTCTCCGCCTATTACGCGGCTACCGGCGATCCACGAGCGCTGCAAGCGGCCGAGGAGGCTGCCTGGTTCCTGGCCCGCTCGTTCGAGGAGAGCGGGTCGGTGCTGTTCCATTATCACGATCGGCCCGATCCGGAGCTCATCCCTTCGACGTGGCACCACAACGTCTATTACATGCTCGAGGGGATGCTCGCGGTGTATCAGGTGACCGGGGATCCGGCTCTCCGCGGCGAGATCGAAGCGGCGTTCCGGCGCTATCTCCATGGTCCGGAAGGAGTCGCGAGCGTCCTGCCGACCGATCAGTGGATCACGGTCGGTACGCGGCGCAATCTGTCGAAAGCGAACGGGATGCTGGCCGTTCTGATCGAGATACGACGCCTTTTCGATGCGGATCCCGAGATCGACCAGTGGATCGCCGCGGGAACGTCCGCGCTCGGCGATCCGGAGAGCTGCTCGACTTATGCGGTGCTGCTGCCTCCGTACCGTGCATCGTCGGAGAAGACGACGATCTGCACCGCGTTCGCGGGGCTCTCCATCGCCACCGCGATCGAGCCGGGCATCCTCTTTCCGACGCGCGAACAGCGATCAGGCTCCGAGCGCCCCCTGGGCTCCGAGCGACCGTGAAATCTGGACGCCCGTAGAGTTCCACTAGATCCGCAGGAGGATGCCGCGAGCCGGCAGACCGGTGGCGATCTCGATGGCGCGTGCGTAGAGCGCGACCTGCCAGCGATACGTCTCGACCCCGCGCGCCAGCTCGCGATCGGTCTTGTAGTCGATCACGATCCAGGTCCCCTCGTCGAGAAAGGCCAGATCGACCACTCCATCGACGTAGGCGCCGTCGGGCAATCGGACGATCACCGGAGTCTCCCGCCGGCACTCGCCGCGATCATGCGCTGCGGCTGCGCGGCGCAGGAGCGGATGCTCGAGCGCACGTCTTGCCGCCTCACGCGCCGCGATCTGCTCTCCCTCGTTCGCGGAGAGGATGCGGGCCTGCAGGCGCGCGGCTCGTTCGATCTCCTCTTCGTCCGCGCGCAGCGATACCGTCTCGAGAACGGCATGGACCAGCGCTCCGAACCGCTGTCCTCCCGGGCGTTCTTCTTGGGCGAGCTGGATCACCTCGATGCGATCGGCATCCTCGCGCGTGACCAGCTCCGAGCCTGCATGCGACGTCCCGAGTGCGGCGTCATCGCGAAGAGGTGCTCCTTCGGAATTATCGGAACGTGTTGACGGGCCTGTTCCGGAGGCATCAGCGGCGCGCTGGGCCCACTCGGTCGCGGTGAGGACGCGCACTCCCGGCGTCGCGCCCTCTAGCACGCGCCGATCGCGGTTCTCGCGCCATCGAGCGTACCGCTCCTTGCCGGCCGCCTCGGCGGCGCCGTCTCCTTTCGCGACGAGGTCCTCTCCGCGCATCCCGCCCAGCGGCGGCGTCTCGAGGTCGAGACGAGAGACGTCCCACCACACCACGGACACGGTCGCGAGCGGACTGCCGGAGTCATCTTCGTATTCGATCCGGTGCAGGCCGGGACGCACGGCCCCGGCAATCTCGAAGCCGGGGAGCTCTTGCGTGAGGTTCGGACAACCGGGCGCAGGCTCCGCGCGCGACCATGCTTCACGAGCGGGATACAGACTCTCGGCGATCGGACCGATCCAACCGGTCGCGGAAAGGCCGGTCTTCGCGGGTGATGACGACGAAGGTGATGACGCGCTATTGCCGGTGCGCGAGGCGCCGCCCGCTGCGGCTTGGGATCGGGGCGGTGCATGACTCGGAGCGGTCGGGCAGAAAATCGGGTGCTCGCCTTCCGCGAGAACCGGCACGACGAGCAAATCGCGCGCCCTCGTGGCCGCGACGTAGGCTAGACGCACGCCTTCGGATTCGTCGCGCGCCTGTTCGAGCGCGCTGAAGCTGCGCAGGATCTCCGGAGCCCATCCACTCAGCTTCATCGCGCAGAGATTGCGCGCGGGATCGAGATAGCGCACCGCGCCGCGCGCGAGCGATTCGGTCGGATCGGCCAGCACGACCACGGGAAACTCGAGTCCCTTTGCCTTGTGGACCGTCATGATCCGCACGCCATCGCTGCCGTCTTCCAGGATGGGCGCTTCCGCGGAACGACCTGCTTCCGCGTCCTCCAGAAGTCGATCCAGGAATCCGCGAAAAGAGATGCCGCCGCCCGCCTCGTACTGGCGCGCGAGCTCGCCGAGATAGAGCACGTTGGCGAGAACCTGCTCCCCGGAGTCTCGGAGCGCGAATCCCGCATGCGCTCGCGTGCGGTCGAGCAGCTCCGAGATGGTGTCCGCGATCGGGCGCTCGTTGCGCGTCAGGTGGAGTTGCTTGAGGATTTCGAGCGCCTGCGCGATCGGAACCAGATCATCGGGAAGCGGCTCCGACGGAATCGAGAACGGGTGCAACCGCCGACGGACCCGGCCTGCGAATCCCGTGGACCTCACGGTTCCTTCCGGTGATGCGGAACGGTTGCTCGAGTCGGAGCGGTTGCTCGAGTCGGAGCGACTGCTCGAGTCGGAGCGACTGCCCGCATCGGAGCCATGACTGGATTCGGAGCGATCGCTCCAATCCGAAAGCCTGTAGCGCAGCAGCTCTTCGTCGCCGATGCCGAAGAGCGCGCCGCGCAACGTCGCGAACATCGAGAGCTCATCGTCCGGCCACTCGATCGCGCAGAGCGCCGCGCGCATCGCGTCCACTTCCTCGCGCTCGTGGAAGGAGCGTCCCCCCACCAGGAGATGCCGCACTCCGCGAGCCTCCAGTGCCTCGACGTAGCCCCGCGTGATGTCTCCCGCGAAGAAGCTGTGAAACCTGCGAAAGAGCAGGCAGACATGCCGCGGCTGGATCGGAACGCGCACTCCCGGACGCTCTCTCTCGGTCACCGTCCAGCCGCTTTCCTCGATCAACCACCGGACGAACGCGCCCACCGCGTGCGGAAGCGACGCTTCGATCGCGGACTTGGTCACATTGCCGGTGGCTCCGTGCGGCTTCGGGACCGGCAGCGCGACGATCGACGGCTGCTCCTCGACGCGTTCGCGGAACGGGGAGAGCGCGACGTACTGCGCCTGAAGCGTGCCGCGATCTTCCTGCATCCACGGCTCGAACGACACGTTGACCAGATCCTGGATCTCCGGCACCGACCGGAAGCTAGTCGTGAGATGAACGATGCGCGCGCCCGCTCCGACCAGCATCTGCTTCACGGCGTGATACATCCCGACGTCGGCGCGGCGGAATCGATAGATAGACTGCTTCGGATCCCCCACCAGGAACAGCTTCCCCGGGACTGGGCGGACCTTGCCCCAATCCGTCTCTTCGGGATCACCCGCGGAGAGAAGAAGAAGAATCTCCGCCTGTAACGGATCGGTGTCCTGGAACTCGTCCACGAAGAGATGAGTGAACCGCTCGCGATAGGTGTTGCGCACGTCCGCTCGTTCGACCAGCAGATTGCGGGTCACGAGGAGGAGATCGAGGAAGTCGACACATCCACCACGGCGTTTGCGCGCTTCGTACCGATCGACGGCCTCGAACAGCTCCTGCTGCAGGAGTGCGGCGAGATCAGCGTCCGCTTCCTCTTGAAAGCCCTGGAGCTGAGCGCAGAGTGCGTCGCGCGCGGCCAGCACCGTCTCGCGAGGCAAACCGGGACCATACTCGCGGCCATATCCCTTCGACTTGAAGAGAGACCGTTCGCCCGCGAGGTCGACCACTTGCGCTTCCAGACCGTCGAAGTCGCGATGTCCGACTTCCTCCGCGGAACGGATCTGCTCGGCGAGCCGCCGCACCGGCTCCGTATCCTTATACAGGTGGTCCCGGGACGGATTGTTCGCCCGCTCCGTCATCGCGGCGAACTCGACGATCGCGCGGCTGATCTTCGCCAGCTTTGCATCGCGTTCGAACCCGCGCGGACGATCCCACGGCGCGCGCAGATCCCTCCACTCCACGAGCCGGTACGCGGCGTCGCGCAATCGATCGAGCGGACCTTCGTCAGGAGTTCTGCGAACCAGTCCGACGGGACCGGGTGCCGACGGCCGGGTGACGCGGCGGAGCGAGCGGCGCACGCCTTTCGGAGGATCCGCCAACGTCTCCTCGAGCCAGGCGTCGAACGATGCGCGGAAGAGGCGCTGCGACTGCGCTTCGTCCAGAGTTTGGAACTCTGGATCGACGCCGGCTTCCACGGACCGCTCGCGCAAGAGCTCGGCGCAGAATCCGTGGATGGTGCCGAGGCGCGCCTCCTCGAGTCGCGCCAGCGCATCCTCGACATTGCGGTGCGCGCGTTCCCGGCCCGTTGCCGGTGCGGATCGCGCCGTTGTCGATGCGCCGCCATGAAATGCTGCACGCGCGGATGCAGTAGGTGTCGACGCTGTCTGGGGGGATGATTCTGGTGCGAAATGGCCGGTAGGTTCGGCAAGGTCGCGCCGGCGGCGTTCGAGCTCCGTGCGCAGGCGCAGGCGCAGCTCACCGGCCGCCTTCTCCGTGAACGTGACGCCGACCAGGCTCTCCACGGTCGCTCGACCCGACTCGAGGATCGCGACCATCCGAGAGACCAGCTCGGTCGTCTTCCCGGTACCCGCGGCCGCTTCGACCAGCATCGTCTCGTCGAGCGCTTCGCGGATCTGCCGTCGCGCTTCGGCGTCGGCGAGGGTGTGTTTCTCTCCCGGCGCCATCAGTACATCCCTGTCGTACGCGGATGGACGCGCCCGGAGTGGATGGATCGAGCAAGGTCGATCGCGCCGAAAAGAAGCGCCCTCATGGCAGATCCCGCACGTCGCGCAACGATTCCAGCTCTTGTCCGGGCTTGCGCCGGACTCGTTCTTCCTCGTTGGGGCCGCAGATGGTCCGGAAGTCGCAACCGCCGCATGCATCTTTCTCCGGGAACGCCGGAAGCTGGCCCGAGCCGACGGCAGCGTCGATCCATTGCATCGCCTCGGCTCCGAAGAGCCGCGAACGTTCGTCGAGATGGACGATGCGCTCGCTGAAACCGCCACGGCTGGTGCAGAAGTAGAGCCTTGATTGCTCGACCGGCGCTCCCAGCATCGACTCGATGACGAGCCCATACAGCACCGGCTGCAGCACCTTGCCGTTCGCGGTCACGGTGCCGACTTCGGTGCGATTGCGGCCCGTCTTGTGATCGGTCACGCGGATGCGCTCGCCGGCGCGCTCCACCAGATCGACCGCGCCGCGCAGGAGCCATCCGTCCGACAGCCGCACGGGATCGGGAATGCTCGCGGGATCGCGTTGCTCTCGGAACGCGGTCTCCAACCCGAACGACAGCTCGAAGTGAGCCGGGGTCCACGGCTCGTCCACCATCCGGCGAAGCCAGATCTTGAGATCGGCGCAGATCGCATCCACTTCGTCCTGCCACACGCGCTCGATCGCGGGGGCGACATCGTCCGCGTACCGAGCCGCCACGTGGTTCACGATCTCCTCGAGCGTCGCTTCGGCCTCAGAGAGAGCGCTCGCGCGGAGCGGAAGCTGCGACCGATCCTTCAGAGTCCGAAACAGAATCGCCTGGATCTCGTGGATGAAGCTGCCCCGAGTGAGCGGATCCATGCGCACGAGCGGGGCCGCGTCCGCGCGCGGCTCGATCCGGTGGATCGCGGCGAGCAGGAACCGGTACGGGCAGTACGAGAAGTTCTCCAGAGCGGTCACGGAGTAAGCGCGCGCGTTCAGGCGATGCGCATCGAGGATCGGGGCGATCTCCGCGGTCCGGCGCACGATGCCGTCCGCCGGCATCCATTTCCGCATCCTCCATCGCGAGTAGCGGGCGCGCAAAGATCGGGCGAGATGCGGATTGAGCGAGAAGAGATAGCGCGCGTGCCCCACTCTGGCCGGATCGGCTGCTCTCTCGTTCGTCGCGAGGAGCGGTCCCAACACCGCGAGGTCGTGCTCCACGTCGTCGATCGCGATCTCAGGACGCGCCGGCGCCGGCCAAGCCAGTCTGGCATCGGCACGCTCCGCCGCGCCGCGCTCCAGAAGATCCAGATCCGGGATCTCGCCGCGCGTCGCTCGCGCCACCTCCAGGCAATAGAACGACGGTACGCGCGGGCGCGCCATCGAAAGCTCGATGCGCGGATACGAGAGCACGATCGTGCCCGAAGCGGCGCCCACCGCGAGCTCGAGCTGGAGACGCTCGTGGCGCGCGCGATCATCCTGCCGGAGGAGATCGTCGCTGAGCTGCGCACGAACGTGGTCGAGCAGGAGG
>CAMPIC010000181.1 GCA_946886185.1 uncultured bacterium | reverse complement strand
TCGCGAGAGGTTTCACGCTGGTCGGGGAGTTCCCGTTCGTGCACACCGAGCAGAGTCGCGAGTTCGGAGGCGTGGCCGGGACGATGGAGGCCAACGGCCTCGGCGATATCCGCCTCTTGGGCCGGTACTGGTTCCGAAATGAAGAGAGCGGTCCGCGCTGGTACGCCGCCGCGGGTCTGCGCCTTCCGACGGGCGAGTCCGACGGACAGTTCACCCGGCAGAACGGGACCAAGGTGACCAAAGATCTGGCGGCTCAAACCGGCACCGGCAACGCGGCGGGGATCGTCGAGCTGGGAGGCAACGCTGCATTGGCGAGCCGGCTGGGCGCTGCGTTCTCGGCGCGCTATGTGTTCACGCCGTCCGCGACGAGCGGGAACAACTTCCGCCATGAGCTGACCGGCATGGGCCCTGAGAAAAACTCCGATTCCGACGCTGTCGTCGCGCGGCTGAGCCTGATCTCTCCTTTCAACATCGGAGAGAGCCCACTGGGCCGTCTTTCCTTGAGCGTGTCGACCGACTTCGCCTGGATTCCCTACGACGATCTGTTCGGCGACACCATCGGATTCCGGCGCGCAGGACCGATCGTCGCGGTGGGCCCGGCTCTGGCGTGGACGCCCACGGACGCAATGTCGTTGTCGGCGGGCGTTCCGTTCACAGTCTATCGCGACGTGCAGCAGAATGGCGGAAACGTGCAGGAGTGGGCGCTGCAGCTCGGGCTATCCTATCAAGTCAGGACCTCTCGATGACGCGGGAGAAGCATGGATCATCCGGAGCGGATCCCTGGATGAATCTTCCCTCCGACTGGAATCCGGAGTCGCGCTTCGACGGCGGCGACACCGGGTGCGGAGAGATGATCCTGGATCTGCGAACTCACTTCCGGAAGCTTCCTCCCGGAACGCATGTCGCGATCCACGCGCTCGATGTGGGCGCGCCGGTCGAGATTCCGGCATGGTGCCGCGTCACCGGACACGAGTTTCTCGAAGCACGCCATCCCTACTATTTGACGAAGGTCAAATCGGCATGACCGAGCACGCCGGGCGGAACAGAACGCAGGAAACCGAACTCGGAAACAGAACGCGGATATAGGGCGCAGGAAAGGAGAACGTGATGAGCAACAAGTTTTGCGTTTCGATCACACACTGCAAGCAGGACGGAGACAAGGCCACGGTCGGATTCGTGGTGGCGAACGCCGCACTCGGGAGCGAGAAGGAGACCATGGTGTTCCTCTCGACGGACGGAGTCTGGGCTGCGGTGAAGGGCGAGTACGAGAAGATCGTCGAAGGCGCTCCGTTCGCTCCTCTCAAGGAGCTGGTGGACAAGTTCGTCGCTGGAGGCGGCCGCATCCTCGTCTGCACGCCCTGCATGAAGAAGCGTGGGATCGAGCCGGAGCAGTTGATCGAGGGTGCGACCCCGGCCGGAGGCGCGGCGCTGGTGGAGTTCCTGTCGGACGGCGCGCCCAGCATCACGTACTAGCACGCATGGACGCGACAAGAACGAGCCGCCCGATCGACGCCGCACTCGCGGAGCGGTCGCGGCGCTCTCGTCCAACGCGCGGGACCAGGGCCTATCGGACTGTCCAACGGAGGAGCAGGACGTGTCGGACGATCTCGAGCAACTGAAGCCGGATCGCGTGTTCGAGGGCGGGGACCTCGACTGCGGATCGGGGCTCGTGCTGCTCATCCGTGAGCACATGCTTCAGGTTCCGACCGGTGGCATCCTGGAGATGCGCTCGCGTGAGCCGTCGGTGCGTTCCGACCTTCCGCCTTGGTGCCGGATGGTGGGCCACGAATACCTCGGCGCAGTCGGCGAAGAAGATCGCGTGACGGTGCGGTATTTCGTGCGCAAGAGCGGTCATGCGGCCGAAGCGGAAGAGAAGGCGCTCGAAGCGGACAAGAAGAAAGCGGAGTCGTACGAGTGGCGTGTCCGGGTCCGCTCCACCGGCCACCTCGAAAGCACCGCCTACTGCCGCAACTTCGCCTTCAAGGCGGGACAGCCGGCGAGTTTCGAGGAGAAGGATGTCCATCCATCCGCGATCGAGCTGCTCCTGGGCTCGCTCGGAACCGCGCTCTCCACGGGGTTCGCGACCGAGTGCGCCCGCGCGGGAGTCGAGGTCGACGACATCGAGCTGACCGTGAAGGGACGGCTCGGAAATCCGTTGGCGCATCTGGGAATCGGAGAAGGAGATCCCAGTCTGGTGCAGATCGAGGTGCGCTGCTTCGCTTCGACGATGGCGGACAATGCGCTCGTGCAAGCCGCGTGGGATCGGACGGTGGAGCGCTCCCCCGTGGCGGCAACGCTCTCGAAGGCAACGGCGCTCGTCACCAAGCTGGTGATTTTGTGAGGGTCGTGCTCCCGTAGGGACCACGCTCGCGGCGAACCTGATCGTCTTGTGAGAGCTGCCTCCAAATGGAGCAAGCTCGTTGTTTTCTGTGGACGCGCCGCGAGCGCGGCGGCAACACCGGAGGTTCCATGTTCGAGGTGACGCAAGTCGGGAGCTGGCCGCGGTCGCGCGCGCTTCTCGGGGCGCTGCGCGATCGACAGGCGGGGCGGATCACGCGCGACGCGTTCACCGAGATCGCGAATCGCGAAGTCGAAGCGTGCGTACAAGCGCAGCTGGATGCCGGAGTCGACTACGTGGTGGACGGCGAGATCCGGCGCGACAACTTCTACTCCTTCGTGACCGACAAGCTGGCCGGAACCAAGCTGATGTCGCTCGCCGAAATGCTCGACACGGTCGAGGACAAGGCCTCGTTCGAGGAGATGTTGACGACGCTCGACGTCCCCGCCTCCGCGATCAAGAATCCGACCTGCATCGGACGGCTCGAACGCCGCGAGTCTCTGACCGGCGAGGAGCTCGCGTTCCTGCGCACGCTTACCGACCGCCCCGTCAAGATCACGCTGCCGGGGCCGTATCTCCTCACTCGCGCGATGTGGGTCAGTCAGTTCTCGCAGGCGGGTTATCGAGACAAGGTGGAGATGGGCGAGGATGTCGTGCGAATCCTGCGCGAAGAGCTTTTCGAACTGGCCGCCGCGGGATGCGAATTCGTCCAGTTCGACGAGCCGGTCCTGACCGAGATCGTGCTCTCCGAGGATGCCGGCCGGCGAACCTTCATGTGAGCGACTCTGGCAACCCGCCGGGACGCGGGTACGGAGTTGAATTACGCAGCCGACCTTCTGAACCGCGTGATCGAGGGAGTGACCGGTCCTCGGATCGGACTGCACGTCTGCCGCGGAAACTGGAGCAAGGACGAGAGCGTGCTCCTGACGGGCGATTATGCTCCGCTCGTGCCCGCGTTCCAGAAGATGCGCGTCCACCAGTTCGTGCTGGAGCATTCCACTCCCCGCGCGGGAGAGATCGCGATCGTGGGGCGCGCGCTCGCGGGGCGCGAGATCGGCCTCGGCGTCGTCAACCCGCGTACCGATGAGGTGGAGTCGGTGGACGAGATCGTGGAGCGCGTCGAGCAGGCGCTCCAGTACTTCTCGCCCGATCAGATCTTCTTGAACCCCGACTGCGGCTTCGGCTGCTTCGCCAACCGCTGCGTCAACGAGCACGAGATCGCGGCCGCGAAGCTCCGCAGCATGGTGCAAGCCGCCTGCCTGCTCCGGTCGCGCTACACCGGCAGCGAAGCGTAACCAATCTCGCCGGTCGCGGCTTAGTGTCTTCCAGCCGATCGAAGTCGCCACTCCCGCTGCGGGAGTAGTCCGACGAACGACCCACCCGAATCCCCGGTATGTGCACAGGCGATCAACGGATCCTTTGCACGGTCCTCGTGGCGTTGACGTCGTTCACGTTGATGCGGACGTAGTAGACACCGCTCGGCGCCATCTGGCCCGCGTCGTCTCGCCCATCCCACGTCATGGCCTGCGTTCCCGCCGCCATCTTTCCAGTCCAAAGCTGGCGGACCTGACGGCCAGTCGCATCGAACACGTCCACGCTTCCGAATCCCGCGTCCGGAGCGGCGAACCGGATCTCGGACGCATCGTGGAACGGATTGGGGCTGACCACGAGATTGAGTGCACGCGACGCAGCGGATGCGGGCACGGAGGCCGCGTCGAGCAGAGTCTCCACCGCCACCTCCAGATTGGGCCGCGGACCGATCAAGCGCGTTCCCTGCTGCGGAGTCCCCGTCTCGGTGATGAGCGTGCGCAGCTCGAGCGGAGTGAGACGGCGCGCTTGATTGGCGATCGCGATTCCCTGTAGGCAGAGCGCGGCTCCCGTCACCATCGGCGAGGCGCCCGAGGTGCCGCCGAAGCCATCGGTGTACCGCGTCTGGAGCGGTCCTTCGTTGTAGAGGTCCCCATAGCCCGTGGTCACGATCTGCGATCCCCAGGCATGCGCGTCGCACCGCGTTCCGTAGTTGGAGAACGACTCGGCGACGAGCCCGAATGGAGTTCCCGCGCCGACCATGATGGCGCCGGAATCGCGGACGTTGCGATCGAACAGTCCTCCAAACTGGGCGCTGTCGAGATTCCAGGAGCCGTTGCCGGCGGCTTCGATGCAAACGACTCCGCGCGACCAGCATCCGGTCCAGATGACGTCGTAGTTCACCTGCACGTGCTCCATCGGAAGGACCTGATTCGTCTGCAGCTCGATCAACCAGACATCGCCCGCGTCCAGTTGGTCGATCGCTTCCTGGAAGTAGTGCGGCACGTTCGGCCACTCGGAAACGGTGACCGCAACTCGCCCGTATTGCACGTCCGGCGCGAATCCGCTCACTCCGTAGGCGTTGTGCTGTCCGATCACCTCTCCCAAAACCGCGGTACCGTGCGGTTCGTAGCCAGGGTCCTCGGTTGCGCCCCCTTGATAGAACAGCTTGCTGTCGTCGAAGTCTTCGTGGTCTTCCGTCCAGGCGAGCTCGACGTCGATGAACTTCAGACCGTCCCCTTTCCCACCGGCAACCAACCAGGCCGCCGGACCTTCGAGACCCGCAGGAGCGTCGTAGAGATACTGCTGCATTCCGCTGAAGTCGGGAGTGCCGCCACGATGAGCAGCGTGCGGCATCGACTCGGTTCGGAGGACGGCGGACTGAACTCCCATTGCCGGATGCGCGATCTCGACCGCCGCGCATGCGTTGAGCCCATTCACGAGCTGCGCGACGCGCGCCGGTCCGCCTTCCACGCGCACGTCGAACCAGAGGGAGAGATCCGGTCCGGTCGCGCCGCTGCGAAGCTCGCCCTCCCGCTTCCACTCGCGAAGGAGCGCGCGGTCTTTCTGGAAGGTGCGCCGCACTTCGACGGCGTGTCCGCGCTGCAGCGCCGCATTGACCGCCGACAGATCGAGCGTCGGGTCGGTGAACCGGTCGGCATGGATCGCGGTCTCCGATCCCTCGACGAACTTGACGTGCAGCCAGGCGGGATCGAAGAGGTCGGCGTCCGCGGCGGACCAGGTCTCGAGCGGACCGACCACTCTCGGAGCGAGCTCCGACTCCGCCAGAGCCGGCTGGGTCAAGAAACAGCACGCGGCAAGCAAGACAATGCGCTTCATGGTCACTTTCCCTCCGGATGCGCGCAAAACTGGGTGAGCGAAGGGATTCGCTCGATCCCCGGCCGAATGATGGTACCCCGAACGGCTCCCGGAACGGAACGCCGCGGTCGCGCAAATTGCCCACTTCTCCGCCCGGGTGGGAAATTTTCCCGTCGGGCTCGCCCTGTTCGAGTTGGGAGGCGGCGCGGCCATTCCGATATCTCCCTCGTGGGCCCGACGAAGCCCACGCGTAGCGGGGACCGGGGGTTCCTGCTACTCTCCGCCACGTCGTGAATCTCGGTTCGAGGGATGCCAAGGAGGGACCCGGATGCGCCGCCTCGTAGCGCTGCTACTCGTTTCTTCGTTTCTGTTCGGTCAACTGCTTCCCACGATTGCATGGGCCCAGGGAGAAGGGCGCGCCCGCATCACCGCGAACAGCCTGAACGTCCGCTCCGGGCCGGGCACCGACTTCGAGGTGCTCGGATCCGTGAAGAAGGATGAGATCGTTGTCCTCCTGCGCGAATCTCCCGGATGGAAGCAGATCCAGCTCGAGAATGGGACGATCGGATGGGTCTCGGACAAGTACGTCGAAGTGGTCGAGGCGACCCCGGCGCCTCCGCCCCCCACGCGAGAGCCGGAGACACCAGTGGCACCCGCTCCCGACACTCCCGCTCCGCGCAGCAGCGCGAGCGGAGGAGGAGGATCCGCCCTCGGATCGATCTTCAAGTGGAGCTGTCTGCTGGGCGCGGTCGCTCTGGGTGGGCTCGCGTACAACGAGAAGACTCAGGGCGACGACGCATACGACGAGTACAAGGATTCGCGATACCAGCTTGCGGTCCTCCTAGAGACCGAGGCTGAGTTTCAAAAGTTCCGGGAGTCGGAGGACCACGACGACAC
>CAMPIC010000180.1 GCA_946886185.1 uncultured bacterium | reverse complement strand
GAGCGCGCTCATGAAATCGATCCAGCCTCCTGCGGGCGACGGGTCGTTCGAGCGTCCCCCGGAGGTGGTGACCGCGGAGGTGGACCCCGAGTCCGGAATGGTCGCGAACGACGATTGCCCCGCTCCGGTCCATGAGGTGTTCTTGTCCGGAACCCGGCCGACGGAGAAATGCGACCTGCACGGCGGCGGTGTGTTGGGATGGATCCGTCGTCTCTTCTCGTCTTGAGGCGAGTGATGGCGCATGCGGCGGAGCTCGAGAGGAAGGCAATGCAGATGAAAGCCGACGCCGCGCAGATCCGCCGGGCGGCCAGCGTCATCCTGAGACGCAGCTCTCGCGATTCCAGAGTGTTTCTGGCGCGGCGCTCGCCTGATCTGCACTTCTTCGGCGGCTACTACGCGTTCATCGGCGGAGGCGTCGGTCCCGAGGACGACCAGATGGCCGCCCATCTCTTGCAGCACGGAGGCGCCGCGGCGGGCTCGACGCACTCCGGAGGAACGAGGGACGCTTCGGAGCTGGCGTTCGCGATCGCGGCAGCGCGGGAGCTGTTCGAGGAGTTGGGCCTCGATCTCAGCACGACTCCCTTGACCGGCCCCGAGGGGGACCGCGGACGGCATTCTCTCTTGCGCGAAGAGATCGGTTACCTCGATCTCCCTCGCGGCACGGGAGCGGTCACCCCGCAACGATTGCGTTCCGTGGTGCGACTGCTTACGCCCGCCTACCATCCAGTTCGTTACGATACCCAGTTCTATCTTCTCGACTGGCAGGAGGCGGGCCTGCCGGAGCCGAGCATCTGGCCGGGAGAGCTCGACGACGGGATGTGGCGCGAACCGTCGGAGTGGCTGGAGGCGTGGCGCCGCGGAGATCTGCTCATCGCGCCTCCTGTCCTCTTCATCCTCCACACGGTGGTGGCGCATGGGTGGGATCGCGCCATCCCCGAGCTGCAAGCGTTGGGCGAAGAGCTGGGCGGCGGAAAGATCCATGTCATCTTCTACAACCCCGCCGCGCAGCTGATCCCGGTGCGGACCCCGACGATTCCGCCGGCGACGCACACCAACGTCTACCTCGTGGGGTCCGATCCCGCGTATCTGGTGGACCCCGCCACTCCGTATCCGGAGGAACAGGATCGCCTGGAGAATGTGTTGGAGCGATCCTGCGCGCCCGGCCTTCTCGCGGAGCGCAAGATGCGTGCGATTCTCCTCACGCATCACCATCCCGACCACCACGGGGCGGTGCAGAGAATCCGCAAACGATTCGATCTGCCTGTCTGGGCGCATCGCAATACCGCCGAAGCGCTGGAGGGAGAGATTCCGGTCGACCGGTTCCTGGAGGATGGCGAGCTCCTGCCGCTGGGCACCAGCCCGGATGGAGCGCCCGATTGGGAGCTGGAAGTTCTCTTCACGCCCGGGCACACCGCCGGACACCTCTGCTTCTTCGAGCGCCGCTACGGAAGCCTCGTCGCGGGCGATATGATCTCGACTCTCTCCAGCATCCTCGTGCGGACCAGTGACGGCGATATGTCCCAGTACATGCAATCGCTGGAACGAATCGCCGGCTGGCCGGTGCGGATCGTGTATCCGGGCCACGGTCCGGCCAGCCCCGGAGGCGCCGACGTCTTGCGCGTGCAGCTGGAGCATCGGCGCGCGCGCGAAACCGCGATCCTCCAGGCCATCCGAGCCGGAGCGGATGACCTCCCTTCGATCGTGAAGACGGTCTATCGGGACGTGCCGGAGTCGATGCACGGATATGCCGCACAGAGCGTCGAATCGGTCTGCGCGAGGCTCGCCACCCAAGGAAAGGTCTCCGTGCACGGCGACCGTGTGGAGCCGGCGCGCTGATGCTATACTCTCGCGTTCCAACCCTCGCCGGACGAGAAGAAGGAGCCCCTATGAAGGTGAAGGAACGCGTCGACGCGGTGCGTCGCCTGATGAAGCAGAACCAGGTGGAGGCGTATTTCGTTCCGAGCAGCGATCCGCATCAGAGCGAGTACGTCCCCGAATGTTGGCAGAGGCGCCCGTGGATCAGCGGGTTCACTGGTTCGGCGGGCGATGTCCTGGTGACGCACGCTGTGGCGGGTCTCTGGACGGATGGCCGGTACTTCCTGCAGGCGGAGGAAGAGCTCCGCGGATCCGGAATCAAGCTGTTCCGGAGCGGGCAGCCGGGAGTGCCTTCGCTCACCGAATTTCTCACCCGGAATCTGGGTGCCGGCGAATCTTTGGGGGTCGATCCTCGCACCGTTTCGATGCGCCGCGCTCGCGAGCTCCGCGCTGCCCTGACCCGGTCGAAAGCGTCGCTCCGCTTCCTCGACCAGAACCTGGTGGACGAGGTGTGGAGCGACCGTCCCGATCTTCCCAAAGCGGAAGCGCGGCCACTCCCGCTCAAGTTCGCCGGCGAAGCGACGGGCGCCAAACTGAAGCGGCTGCGGCAGGCGATGAAGGAACACAAAGTCGACGCGCACGTCCTGAGCGCGCTCGACGCGGTCGCATGGCTCTTCAACATCCGCGGCCGGGACGTGATGTACAACCCGGTGGTGATCGCCTACGCGATCGTCACGGGCGGCGAGGCGTCTCTCTTAATCGATTCGGCGAAAGTGACCGCCGAGGTCCGCCAATCGCTAGTGCCGTAGGTCCGGCTGCGGCCCTATGAAGAGTTAAGCGCGGCGCTCGAAGAGCTGGCGGGCCGAGGTGCGCGCGTATGGGTGGAGGAACAGTCGGCCAGCGCGTGGATCGAGCAGAAGCTGGAGGGTGCGGACCTGGTAACCGACCTCAGTCCAGTCACTCTCATGAAATCGCGGAAGAATGCGGTCGAGGCGGAGGGAATGCGCGCGGCTCATGTGCGTGACGGAGCCGCCGTGGCCCGCTTTCTCGCCTGGCTCGATCGGGCAGTGCAGAAGGAACAGCTCACGGAGATTTCCGCGGCGAAGAAGCTCGAGGAGCTCCGTCGCGAAGGAGAAAATTTCCAGGGGTTGAGCTTCCGGACCATCTCCGGCTTCGGCCCGCACGGAGCGATCATCCATTACACGGTCACGCCCAAGTCCGACGTTCCGATCCGTCCCGAGGGGATCTATCTCCTCGACTCGGGCGCCCAATATCTCGATGGAACGACCGACATCACGCGGACCGTGTTGCTCGGGAAGCGCCCCACCGCGGAGCAGAAGGATCGGTTCACGCGCGTCCTCAAGGGCCACATCGCGCTGGCTCGGGCTCGCTTCCCTCAGGGGGTCGGAGGAGGGCGCCTCGACGCGCTCGCCCGCACCTCGCTCTGGGAGGTGGGGCTCGACTACAACCACGGGACGGGGCATGGAGTCGGCTCGTTCCTCAATGTGCACGAAGGCCCGCGCTCGATCGGCCAGAGCCGCGATACCGGGATCCCGATCGAGGCGGGGAACATCTTCAGCAACGAACCGGGCTACTACAAAGCGGGGGAATACGGGATCCGGATCGAGAATCTGGTCCTGACCTGCGAGAACGGGGTCGTCGGGGAGAATGGCCAGCCCTATCTGGAGTTCGAGACCTTGACGATGTGCCCGATCGACACGCGTCTGGTCGATCTCAGGATTCTGACGCCGGTCGAACGGAAATGGCTCAACGACTACCACAAGCTCGTGGCAAAGAAGCTCGCTCCCTTCATGGACAAGTCCGAGCTTGCATGGCTGAAGAACGCGTGCGCACCCGTCTGAGCGTGTCCTCGATCGGTTTGCTCGCACCGCGTGCGCGTCACTCTGCCCCGGGCCGCGACCGTTACCTTAATAGCCCGTTCTTGTAACTTTCACACGGCAATCGTTTCCTACTCCGACCTACAGGCCGTGCCGCCCCCCTGCCGGAATCATTGAAAGCCGCATCAGACGCGGGTTTTTTGACGACCGCGCGCGGCTCGTTCATGCACGCCGGGATGGCGCATGGATTGCCACCATTCCTCATGGTGGTCCGCAATCTCCGAAGGTGGGTGACTCTCGGAGCACGCGACAGCGCATAGATCTCAAACGAGGTTGCAGCTTCGCGCACCGGCTGGGTGCGAGTCCGGGGGGACCGTGCGCACGGCACGAGGCGGAAGGCAGCGTGCACTGCGCCAGGAGCTCGAATACATGGCAGGCGCCGCCGATATCGGCAATGCGAAAAGGGCGAGCGTGCTCGACAACCCCTCCGCGGGATGGAAATGCTCCATTTCAGGCGTCGGGGCGCTCGCCTTCTTCTTGCTTCGCTCGGCCGGCGCGCTCGCGCTCTTTGCCGTGGGATGTTCCGGCCCTACCGATCCGCCTCCTCCACCGGCGGGTGGTCCGATTCTGCAGCTCGATTACGAGATGTTCGCGGCGGAAGTGATTCCGGTCCTGCGCGGGAACGGGTGCAATGCCGCCGGCGACTGCCATGGCGGGGGAATCCGGGGGACCTTCGAGCTTTCGGCGATCGAGGCGGTCGATCCGATGTTCGATTTCGAGCAGGCGTCGCTCCAGGTGCTGCCGGTGGACCGCGCCGCGAGCCCGCTCCTGACCAAGCCGCTGGCCGAGGACGCAGGCGGAGTGCCGCACAGCTTCAAACCGTTCGCCACGCGGGACGACGCCGGATTCGTAGCGATTCGGCGCTGGATCGATGCAGGAGAGCTCCGATGATCGCGATCCTCGCCTCCATGTGCATGGCAACAGCGGTCGCGGTCACGTCGGTCGCGGAGAGTGTGCCGGCGAGTAGAGCGCCGACCGGTCTGCTGGGACCCATACCACTGGTTCCCGGCGTCTCCGAGGGCGCCTTTTCGCCCGATCCGGGGGCCCGCGCCTACCGGCGCCGGCTCGCGCTGAGCCCCGCGTTCGGCCGGCTGGGAGGCGGCGACATGTACGCGCTGCGCCTCGCCTACAATCCCGATGCGTGGCTCGGCTACGAGGTCTCGGTCGGCCACAACCCCGGCCGCTCGGTCCACGCCCTCGTGCATACCTTGAGCGCTCTCCTGCGCTACCCGGTCCCGTTCCGCGTCCAGCCATACGCGACGCTGGGATACGGCATGGTCCTGGTCTTCCCCGGGCAAAGCGTCAACGCCGATCCGGTCACGGAGAATGTCCTCTCCGTGGGCGGCGGACTGGAGGCGTTCGTGCGCGACGACGTCGCCATCCGAGTCGAAGGCAAGCGCCTCTTCGTTCCGGGAGACGACCCCGCGGGCGGCTCCGCGACCTACGAGTACGCCGAGGTCTCCGTCGGACTGTCTTTCTACCGGCTCATTTCCGAATGATCGGCCACCGGAGATACCACGAAGGGAAGGAGATCGGCCCGCGCGAGGGCGGAAAACGAAGCTGAGGCCGGGCCGCGAATTCGCCGATGTTCCGATGAGGGGGAGCTCGAGGGGCAAAGAGGAGTGGGCATGCACCGCTGGAATCGCATCATCGTGCCGGTCCTCGTGATGGCCGGATGTCTGGGACCTCTCCCCGGTTGTCGTGAAAGCGCGCCGGACGACCTGATCATCTCCCAGGAAACCACGGAGGCGCTGGTTTTCGTGAAGGCGCGCTTCGAGGAGACCTTGAATCGCACGCGCGGGGAAAGCAACCTGTACAAGCTCTCTCCGATTTCCCCCGACGGAGAGGTCACCCCATTGACCGACTTTTCCGGAGCGACGGTCCTCGATCCGTGCGTCTCGTTCGACGGGAAGCGCATCCTCTTCTCGCTCCGCCTCGCGAATTCGCCGAATCACAACATCTACGAGATCGACGCCGACGGGCGGAACCTGCGACAGATCACCTCCGGCGGCGGCGACGACTTCGATCCAATCTATCTTCCCGATGGAAGGATCCTCTTCACGAGCAGCCGGTCGGGCGAGATGGACGAATACAACCATTCTCCGACCGAGACGATGTATGTCTGCAACGCGGACGGCTCCGGAATGGAGAGGATCAGCTTCAACCAGAGCGACGACTTCGATCCCGCACTCTTGCCCAACGGGCAGATCGTGTACACGCGCTGGGATCACTTCGGGACGATGAACCGCTTCCCGCTGTTTTTCACCAATCCGGACGGCACCGGCACGTTCCACCGGTTCGGTCCGCACGATCGCAACTTCTTCCACGCGCAGCCGACCCCGGACGGGCGCATCATCGCGATCGAGTCGACGGAAGTCGAAGGAGACGCCGGTCCGATCGCGATCCTGAAGCCGGAGCAAGGTCCCGCGGATCCGCTCCTCGCCGATCGCGGGCTTCATTGGGACCGGCTCACTCCCCAGGTAAATCTCGGGGGAGCGCCCTGGCCGTATGGAGGGTTCAAATACCCGTTCCCGAGCGGCGGCATGCAGCAGCCGTCGTCGCCGCGGGGCAACACTCCGAGCGAGTAACCGGCAGAAAGCGAAAAGCCTCGATCGATTCGAGGTCCGGCTCCGGGCGAGTAGTAGTACCCGCC
>CAMPIC010000179.1 GCA_946886185.1 uncultured bacterium | reverse complement strand
TTGCGAAGCGTGGAATTTGATCTCGCGGTAGTCGTCGACTTTCCACTGGCTGAATCGATAGATCACCGGGAAGTCGGGGCCGACCGCCGCGCGGACCGCGCGCACCACCTCGAGGGGAAACCGCATTCGATTCTCCAGGCTTCCTCCGTATCGATCGGTGCGTCGATTGTCGACCGCGCTGAGGAACGAATCGAGCAAGTATCCGTGCGCCCCGTGGATTTCCAGCGCGTCGCATCCGATCTCCCGCGCTGCGGCCGCCGCGCTTCCATAGGCTTGGAGGACTCGAACGAAGTCCTCGTCCGCCATTTCGCGAATCGGAGGACGCGGCGTTCCATCGGGCCGGGGCGGCATCTGCCCTGCCGAGGGTCCGATCGGATCGGCTGCCAGCCGCCCGGTGTGCCAGAGCTGCGGAGCGAATGCTCCACCGTGCCCGTGCACCACGTCCACGACGCGCTTCCACGCGCCGCGTTGCTGCTCCGTTTCGAAGCGGGGCACGGTGCGCGTGTCGTACGAGTGAAGAGAATCGATCGCGGTCCCTTCGCTCACGATGAGGCCGACCTCGTTGCGGGCGCGGCGTTCGTAGTAGGCGACGATCTCTTCCGTGACGATTCCATCGTCTCCCGCCTTGCGCCGCGTCATCGGAGCCATCACCACCCGATTTCGCAAGTTCAGCCCTCCGCCGCTCCAGGGGTGGAAGAGCTTGGCTCCGGCATGGTCGATCATGCCCCGAAGGATAGCGTAAGCTCGCGGGCCGGAGGCTCATGAACCAGACGGCAGAGAACCCTGGAGTGTCACGGCGATCCCGGTTTCGCTTCTCTCTTCGCGAGGAGCGTTCCGTCACACTTCTCTGCGCGATCTATTCGCTGCGCATCCTCGGGATGTACATGGTCCTTCCGGTGCTCTCGCCCTATGCCGGAGAGCTGCGCGGAGCGACCGGCGTTCTCACGGGGCTGGCGCTCGGCGCTTATGGTTTGACGCAGGCGATCTTTCAAATTCCGTTCGGATACTTGAGCGACCGCTTCGGACGCCGGCGCACCATCTTCATCGGGATGCTGCTATTCGCGGCGGGAAGCGTGGTCGCGGCCGTCGCGCAGACGGCTCCGATGCTGGTCGTGGGAAGGCTGCTCCAGGGTTCGGGAGCGGTCGCTTCGGCCGTGGTCGCTCTCACTGCCGACCTCACGCGGAAGGAAGTTCGTACGCAGGCGATGGCGAGGCTTGGGGTTTGGCTCGGGGCGTCGTTCGCCATCGGAATGACGACCGGAGGATTCTTCGCGCGGATCATCGGAGTGCCGGGGCTGTTCTGGGCCACCGCGTTCCTCGCGTTCCTGGGAGGAGTTCTCCTTTTCGCTCTCGTTCCCGAGCCGAGAGAGCACGAGTCCGACGACGACCGGCTGCGGCGGAGCGACCTCCGCCCGATCCTGGGCCAGCGCCGCCTGGTGGTGCTGTATGCCGGAACGTTCCTGCTCCATCTCGCGCTCACCGCCATCTTCGTGCTCGTGCCGGTGGCGTTTCACGCACGCTTCGGCGAAGGGCAGATCTGGAAAGCGATGGTGCCTGCGATTCTCCTCGGCCTGGCTGCGATGGTGCGCATCGCTCGAATTTCGGATCGGGACAGTCGCTCGTTCGAGGTGCTGTTCGCCGGAGCGTCACTTCTGGTGTTCTCGTGCGCGGCCTTCGGGATTTTCGGAATGAACGGATGGGGAGCGGTCACCGGCGTCGTTCTGTTCATCCTCGCCGCCGCGAGCCTGGAGCCGGTCCTGCCTTCCCTCACCACGCGTTTTGCAGAGGGGAAACGATTGGGAGCGGTGGCCGGCGGCTTCCACATGAGCCAGTTCACAGGTTCGTTCCTGGGCGGGCTGCTGGGCGGACTGTTTCTCGGAGAGCGCGCTTCCACGCTCTTCGTTTTCGTGGCGATCGCCGCGGGCGCCTGGATGATCTTCTCGTACGTGGTGCTGCGGCCGAGCCTGGTTGCAGTGCCGTCCAACCCTGAGTCATAGATCGCGCGCGGCAGCAAGATTCCGCAGATAGCGCCTGCGCAGATACGCGACCACGATCACCACCGGCGGAAGAAACGCGAGCCAACCGACCAGGAGCGGCAAGAGGGAGTCCTTGCGCGACAAGACATAAACCGGCACATTGCCGGATCCCCAATGAGCGAACGCGTAGACGTCGCGCGGATCCATTCCTGACTCGAGCAACGCTTGCTGTGCATTTCGGAACGCTTCATCGCGGGGAAGCGCGCGATGCAGCTGTTCATAGAGCTCGGTGTAGAACCGCTCCGACACTCGATCGTCCACGTTCCATCGGGGAATCACCACGGAGCGGGCGCCGGCGTCGAGGAATGCATCCACCAGACCGCCGCGCCCCATCGCGAACGGTGTGCCGTCGTCTGAAGCGGTCTCGATCGAGACCAGATCGGCGGCCACTCCGAGTGCGGCGATTTCCGCGGACGAAACCGCCTCCATGTCCGCGCACACGATTCCGGACTCGTCGGGTTCTTGCGGATGATGGGCGGCGATCAGATCGAGGTGCAGGACGATCGGCTCGTCTTCGGCGACCTGGCGCAGCTCCATCGCCGTGGCGTTGCCATAGAGGATCGCGTCGTTCCTCACGGCCGCGCGCGCGCGTTCATACGCGGGGAGCGTCGTCCGTGCACCGCTCTCCGATGCCGCCGGGGAGGGTTCCGCGGAACCGCTGGTGTAAACGACCAGTTTGGTTCCGGACCAGAGCCGCGGACTCGAACGATCGCGAAGCATCGAGCCGGTGGGCGTGTAGGAGACCGGATGGTTCATGGCGTCGAAAGGGAAGGACTCCAGGCCGAGCGGCGGTGCGAGGTAGATCCGGCGGATGGCGTCCTGCGATGGACGAGCGGGGATGAAGCGAGACGCGAAGTCGGGATCTGCGGCAAACCGGGTGCCAGCCGCATCCGCAGCTTGCATCATCGCGGCACGCGCTGGCAGCGCCGCTCCCTCCGCTTGAGTCGCGGTTATCCACATCCCGATCGGAGGATTCCAGGCGCCGCCGTCGTAGATCAGGAGTCCGGCTTCACTCCCATACAGCACCGATTGCATTGCCTCGAGAGAGAGCGGTTCGGTGTACGGATCGCGGCTCATCTCGAGATGGCGCCAAAGAGCGGCGGCATCATTTCGGAGGAGCGCGCATCGCGCCAATTCCGACTCGATCTCGGGAAGGAGTAGCTCTGCGATCGATCGGGTCGTGTCCGGGATGGACCGGACCACTCTTCTGTCTTCGGGCGTTCCGTCGGGGAGCTTCCGAGCGCCGAGCTGTGACAGGCACGCCGTCCGCAACGTGTCGAGGAGCGCTTCGGCGCGCTCGATCTGCCGCGACGATTCAGACGCATCCTCGATCACCTGGGCAAGGCTTTCCGAAGCGTCGATCCAGCGAGCGATGAGCGGATCGGAATTCACCACGCCACGTAAGTGGGGCGGCAGGAAGCTCGACGACGCGTCGATCGAACCTGCATCCGGCGGCGTGTCGGTCGAACTCGCATCCGAAGCGGCGGACGCAATCGATGCGACCAACACAGCAAAGACGAGCAGAGCCGACGCGCACAATGGCGACCCGCACAGAGCCGGTACGAGCAGAGCCGACGCGCGCAGCCATGCCATCGCTGCGCGCACCCGTAGACCCGGCGCTTTTCGAGTCCGAGCGAGCAGGACGCGCGCGAGCACGATCATCCGCATTCGGGTAGGCAGCGCGGTTTCCAAGAATCGGCGAAGTCCGCTCATCCCCACCGGTGGTAGGCCGGGTGGCCTTCTTTCACGGCCACGAAGAGGCCGCGGCACGTGGCGGTCGGCTTTCCGCCCGCGACGAGCGTCGCTTCCACGGTCGCCCGATCCTCCGTGGAATCGACGACGCGAGCGCGCAACGAAACCGGTCCCGTCGATGGAGTCGGACGGAGCAGCTTGACGTGGAACTCGGCGGTCACGGTGCAGGGAGGTCGCGTCTCTCCGGCCTTTTGCATCAGATGATGGGCGGCGGTCCAATTGCTGTGACAGTCGAGGAGGGCGCCGACGATCCCTCCGTTCAACATGCCCGGGAACGCCTCGTGATGAGGCTCCGGCGTCCAGGTGGCGACCACTTCATCGCCTTCCACGAAGCTACGAATGCGTAGGCCCTTGGCGTTCGCGGGGCCGCAGCCGAAGCAGATGCTGTTCGGAGCGTAGCGCTCCTGGAGACTCGCCGGCTCCTGGGTCATGGATGCCTCCCTCCGCCCATCTTCGAAACGATCCAGTGGATTCGTGAAACCGCGGATTCATGGGCAATCATCCCGCGGCTCCTTCGCGCAACGGCTCGCCACGGACGTGCCCAACGTCGTTGCATCGTCATGGACGCGGCGCGAGCAGCGTCTCCAACAGGTGAAGGAACGCGATGAGCGCCTCCTGCGGAATGGTATGAGGTCCGTCGAACGGGACGAAGCGCGCATTGACCGGATCCTGCCACAATTCGAAGAGTTGTTCCGCCGCGGCGAAGGCGAGCAACGAATCGATTCTGCCGTGAGACTGGAGCACGGGAAACGGCTTCCGTGCCCTCGCGAGGCGATTCCACTCCTCCGAGCACAGGAGCGTGCCCGAGAAGGCCGCCAATCCCGCGGGCGCTTCCTCCAGATGAAGTGCGACGTCGGTTGCGAGCATCGCTCCTTGCGAGAATCCGCCCAAGACGATCGAGCTCGTGGAGAGGTCGTTCTCTTTGCGGATCGCGTCGAGGACCGCGCCGATCTGTTCCCGTAGGCGAGGAAGCTCCTCGGGACACTCCTGCTTACGATCGATCGGGCGCCCGATCGCCATCGCTTCTTCGAGAGCGGCGATGTCGAGATTCCACCACGCGCGCATTTGAAACGGCGGATAGCCGCCCAGGAAGATCGGCGCTTCGGGGAAGTAGAACACCACGTGCTTGGCGATGGAGGACGAAGCGCCGATCAACTCCCCCGCGATCGGCACGAGATCAGAGCCCGGCGCCCCGTATCCGTGACAGAGGAGCACCGCCAGTCGCGGCTCGCTTTCTCTGCCCCGGATTCGATGCACCGTGAGGCCGCCCGCCTCGAATCCGCCGCGCTCGATGGGCGTCATTTGCTCTTCCTCGCGCCGGCGCTTCGGGTCATCGAAGACTTGGCCGCGCCCTTCTTGTCGGGCGATCGTTGGGCAGCCTTGGCTGCAGCCTGTTTGCGGAGATTCGCGCCTTCTTGTGCGGTCTTCGTCGCCGCTCGCTTGCTGGACTTGGCGGCGGGCGGTTCTGCGGGTCGCTTCGACAGCTCGATCACGGCCTTCCACTCGTCCGGTGTCACCGGCTGGATCGACAGACGGCTTCCTTTACGAAGCAACACCATGTCGGAGAGCTTCGGCTCCTCCCGCATCTCCTCGAGCGTGACCGGGCGGGCGAGGGGCCGTTCATAGCGGATGTCGACCGTGTACCAGCGCGGCTCCTCCCTGGTCGAATCGGGATCGTGATAGCGGGAGCTCGGGTCGAACTGGAACGGGTCGGGATAGGCGGCTCTCACCACGCGCGCGATTCCCGCCACGTGCATCGGCTCGGTGCGCGAGTGATAGAAGAAGATCTCGTCGCCGGCCTGGACATCATCGCGTAGCATGTTGCGGGCCTGATAGTTGCGAACGCCTTCCCACGACGTCGTCTGGTCCTTGGCGCGCTCGAGATCGAGGAACGAGAAGACCTCCGGTTCCGACTTGAAGAGCCAGTATCGCTTCGCCAACCGTCCCACCTCCCGCGCACGGATCCGCCCGCACCACGCGAATCTAGCAATTGGGGGGAGAGCGAGCCACCGGGATGGGGAAAGAGCACATTCGTGAGCGCGATCCTGGCGATCGCCAGGCGTCGCCTTGCCCAGAACCCACGTGGCGTCTCCGAACCCCCCTATGGTACGGTCGTCAGATACCCATGGAATTGACCGATTAGTCCGATCCCGCGCGACCGGCCCATCTCGCACCCATGGAAGCGGAATTGGGGCGCGGTCCAGTCGAAGGAGCCATGGAACTCGAATCGATCAAGCAAGAGATTCGCGAAGCCACGCTAGACCCCACGCTCGAACCGGATCCATTCACCCCACTCGATGAGCTGCTCGACCGCGCCGAGGAACAAAGCGTTCTGCCGCTCGTGCTCAGCGTCACCGAGGGGTCGATCCTCGAGGAAGGGGTTCATCCGGCGCACTACTATCTGTTCGCGGCCGCTCATTTCCGCCTGGATCGTCCCGATGCCGCG
Source organism: uncultured bacterium (assembly GCA_946886185.1). The sequence goes on along the minus strand of CAMPIC010000179.1, from coordinate 160 downwards.
TATCGCGCCGTCATTCCCCTGGCCGGACGGCTGGAAACGGAACGGCGTTGGAAGGCGCTGGGACTGCTCGCGGCTCGAGCAATGGAGAACGATCCCCGGGTCGAGGCGGGACTCTTCCTCGCCAAGGCTCTCGAAAACGCCGGGCTCGATTGGATCGACC
>CAMPIC010000178.1 GCA_946886185.1 uncultured bacterium | reverse complement strand
GCCATCGAGGACCCCCTTCCATTCGGGCCGACCGCAAAGCCGGTCGATACCCTGTTGCAAACCCATGATGCCGGGGACCGATGGTGTTATCGGAACGCAAATCCGCAGACTTCAGAGGGGCCGATCGGCCAAGGACGGTCGACATTGGCCAATCCGTCCAAACCGATGCGGCCGAACGACACCGTGGCGTCGGCGAATCGCGCTTCCGAGAATCTGGTTCCATTCGTAACGCATGCCAACCGCCCGATCAACCGATCTCGTGAGCGCCATCGTCCGATCCCAACCTTGCCGAGACAAGACGTCCGATCACCGAGCCTCGCGATGAGCGACCGCAAACAAAGTGATGCCGATAGGGGCGGGCAGGCGATTTTCCACGGTCAGGTACCAGGCGGAAAGGATGCGGTTGCGAAGCGAGCCTAACCCGTTTTCAGGTCCATACCGCATCGTGTCTCCGAGCTCTTGGTGCAGCAGCTGCTCCCAGGCGAACTGCAGAGGCAAGGCCAACGTGTTCCAGTGCCGCATCGAGTCGACGCGAAATCCTTCCGTCGAGAGCAATTCCACGAGCTCTGACTTTCGATAGCGGCGCAAGTGTCCCAGTTTTCGATCCCGAGCTCCGAGCAACCGATGGAATGCAGGGACGGCGAGCACGAGCCGGCCTCGCGGCTTCAGCACCTTGGCGATGTCGGCCAGCGTGGCTTTGTCGTCCGCGACATGATTGAGCACATCCAGGCACAGAACCGTATCGAAGCGCGCCGGCTCGAATCGCGTGGCGAGCCCGGTCAGGTTCCAGAGACGGGCGATCTCACCAAGTCCGTGCTGCTTCGCGAGAGCATTCGTCATCTCCACGGCGCCGGGATACGCATCCAGCCCGGACACCGAATGTCCCGCCCGCGCCAGACGTACCGCGAGGTGTCCGGCCAGGCACCGCAGATCGAGCACTTCTGGACCTCGCACATGGCGGAAGACGAGCGCGTTGAGCGCTCGGCGCCGAAAGTCGCGCTCCCCGTGATGCAGCGTCACCCGTTCGTGCTCCTGCATCGTCTGGACCGTCATCGAGTGTGCTCCGCGGCTGCGCCGGGGAATGACCGATTCGTATAGATCTGAACCGACGCGTCCGAGTGGAACAAAATGAACTCCCCGGCGACCCGGCGGAGCGTTTCCGGACTCGAATAATTCTGAAACTTCGAGTCGGTCACGATCCACACTCGCTCCGACGCTTCCTTCAATTCAGTCAACTCGTCCGCGGTGTCGACCAGCTGGATGCCTAGATACTCGTCGACCGCATTTCCAAACGATCCGAAACGCCAAGCCTGGGGCGCATCCTCACGATCTTGGCTAGGCCGATCATTCGGTTCGTCCCCAGGCCGTCCGATGGAACGCTGCTTATCGACACGTTGGAGCGATCGATTCTGCTGTCGCTTCACGACCGGGGATACCTCCTCCCGACGTTCCCGCAAGAACGCGTCCACGCGCCCCAGATAGTAGTGAGTCACCCACGGATTGGTAGACACGATCCGATCCGCCGGAAGGAGCGTATCCGCCAGCTTCTGATGAGCCAGCTTCACGGAAAGCGCGTTGCGATCCATGACGCCGCTTCCGGGCACGCGGTAGGCGCCGGCAATCATCTCGGGATAGCGCTCGGGTCCATAGACCCAGGACACCGAGGCCACCAGCGCTACGACCCACGCGCCGAACCCCATCGCCTGGAGCGTCATCGAGCGCCGTGAGCTGTGGATCAGCACGCCGATCCACCTCACGAGCGCGACGCACAGGAGCAACAGGTACACGGGCAGCGTCATCATCCAGAATCGCGAGTCGACCGGTCCGATCGCGAACAAAGTGAGGAGCGCGCACACCGAAAGCCAGGCAAAGGCAAACCGCAAGCCTCGACTGCCCGGCTCGTCCCTCCGTCTCCATGCCCGCGCCACGACCAGCACCACGAGAGGCGCGAACGCGATGCTCAACGGTGCCGTCGACTCCAGCGCCCAAAGTTGCGCGAACACCCTCCCCAGATCGATTGCCGGATCGAAATTGCGCGGATCGCTGCCTCCCGCATCAGCGATGCGCGGAGACGAGATCTGCTGCGACAGTCCAGTCCAGAGCCAGAGCATTCCCCAGATCACGAAACCGAGGACTATGAGTCCCTGCGTGGAACGCAGCAGGCGCGGTCTCGAGCCCGCCGCGAAACACGCAAACGGAATCGCCACGAAAAGCGCGGCGCTTTGGGCGTGGCTGAGGACCGCACCACCCAAGGCGAGCAGCGCGATCACGATCCCGCGCTTCTTTCCGGACCATCCGTGCCACGCTCCGTACAGCGCGAGCAGTGCAAAGAACTGCAGCGCGGCGTACATCCGAGGGCTCGTGGCATAGCGCGATTGCGTTTCGATGAGAACCAGCCACGCGCCCGCTACCACGCCGAGATACGAAGATCCAGAGAGGTCACGCGCGAGCAGCATCACCAGCACGAGCGAGCCGGACGCGAACAGCAGGGCAGGGAGCAAATTCGAAAAATCGTTGACGCCGAAGAGTGCGAACGCACCTCCGAGGAGATAGCTCGAAACGATCCCCTTCCGATAGAGCAGTCCGGACGGCAGCTCCGGCCATCCATGCTCCAGGACGCCCCGCCCAGCGAGGATGGAAATCCCCTCATCTCCGTCGATGCTCCGCTGGGTGAGCCCTGACCAGAGCCAATACGACATCGCCGCCGCTACCAGCACAATCCCCAGCACCAGGCGCAACTCGATTCGCGAAACGAAGGGACCTTCGGGAAGCTTCGTTCCGTCGCGCGCGATCATTTGGCCCCCCATCGCCCGGCACGCGAACGCGAAATCACATGGCGCTCCATAGTTCGGCCCGAGGACCCGAGATCACCCGGTTCTCCAGCGCGGGAGCGCGTTTCTCAGTTCGAGCGCCGCGCCGAGAAGTCCCATTCCGAAGACGACGACTCCGAACGAGATAAGCGAAAGGGCCAGCGCCTCGGGGGCTGCAACGCCATAAGAGCCCAAGAGCACGACGTACAAGCCTTCTCGCACCCCCAGACCCGCGATCGATACGGGGAGACCCGCTGCAAGCAGGCCGACCGACCGAACCCAGGCGATGGTCAGCACCGGCACATCGACTTCGATGGATCGAGCGATGAGCCACGTCGCGACCGTTCCCACCGCGTGCACCGCAAGACTCATCGTTCCCGTTCGCACCGTGAGCGAGACAGGATGTCGGACGGGAGCGGCCGTGTGCAGGATCTCTCGGTACTTTGCGGGAAATCTTCGTTCGAGCCACGCCGCGAGCCCTGCAAGTCCCGGAACGGAACGCCAGCAAAGCGCCACGATGTACAGCGCCGAGACGAGCGCCGCCACCAAAGCGAGCAACACGCCGGCTTCGACGGATTCGGATCGATCGATCGACCACGCGGCGAATCCGAATGCGCTCATGACCGCGGTCGTGGAGAGCCGATCCAACAGCACACTGGCCGCGACGTCGGCATAACGGCCGCTGCCTCGGACGATCCGGCGCACCCGTAGAACCAGCGCGAATGCATTCCCGACCGGCAGCCCGAGAGCGTAGAATCGGCTGGTCAGATTGGCCGCGAAGACACTCGACGACGCGATCTTGAAAGCATGCGCTTCCACGAACCACTTGAGCCGGACCGCGATCGCGAACTCCATCAGAACGGAGAGACCGAAGGCCCCGGCCAGATACCCCGGCCGGGCCCGGTCCATCGCGTCCCACACCGCACCCGCGGGAATCTTGTAAAAGAGAAGCGCAAGCACTCCGGCTGCCACGAGCACCCTGAACAGGACCGCCAAAAGGAACGCCTCCAAGGGGCGAGCTTAGCCATATCCATGCTCTCCGGGAGGTCGCCGCCCCGGAATCCTGCAACGATTTCGATCCGGTTACGACTGCTGGAGCGCCGCCGGATCCATCCACACCACTTCCCAGTGATGCCCGTCCGGATCGTAGAAGCTCCACGAGTACATGAACCCTTGATCCGACGAATCCAGCGCGTGCGATCCACCCGCCGCGACCGCTTTCATGACCATCTCGTCCACCTGCTCGCGCGATTCGCAAGACAACGCGAGGATCGTTTCGGTATGGGTGGCGGATTCGCAGATCTGGCGCTTGGTGAACGTCTTGAAGAAGTCCTCTCGGAGCAGCATGACAAAGGCGCCGTCGTTCACGATCATGCTGGCTCCCTGCTCGTTGGTGAACTGCGGGTTGAATGAGAACCCCAGCGCATCGAAGAACGCTTTCGATCGATCGAGATCCTTGACCGCAAGATTCACGAAGATCAGCGGGGCCTTGTTCTCGGGCATGGTGCAGCTCCTTCTTGTGCTCATTCGCCGCCCCTGTTCCATATCTTGAACTACCTGCGATCGACTGACCATCGCGTTCCGGTTACGGAACGCGCAAAATCAGCCGGGACGAGCCTGCCGCGGAAAATGACTCAGGGCGTCGAGACCGTGTCTTGCAGTGCTCCCCGAAGGCGCGCGGAGTTCTGCCTCGCGTCGGCGTACTCCGGATTCAATCGAACTGCCTCCTCGAAATGGAGCAACGCTTCGTTGAAGTCGTCCTGCTGCGTCAGCGCCACTCCCAGATTGTTGTGGGCCTGCGCATCCCGCGGATTCACCGCCAGCACCGCTCGCAGATGGGGAATCGCCTCCATGGCACGGCCCGACTGGAGGAGCGCCGCGGCCAGTCCCCGGCGCGCGATCGTCTCGTCGGTCCGAACCTGGATCGCTGTTTCGTAGAGCGAGAGAGCCGCGGCGAGGTCCCCCGCCGACATGCGAATCTCCGCGAGCATCCGGTTGGCATCGAAGTTGTCCGGATTGAGCCGATGGGCGTCCCGGAGCAGCGCTTCGATCTCGGCGATGCGGCCGATCGGAATCAGCGCACTGGCGCGACGAATCATGCCCTGCGCGAGGATGTCGTCCACATTGCGCCTCTGCAGCCGACCAACCTCCGCAACATCGACGTCGGCGAAGACGCCGAGCTCGCCCAGTGGCTCGAGATGACCGCGTAGCAGCTCGGCGATCGGAGTCTCGTGCACGAGCGACTCCTCCAGGTCGTAGGTGGCATAGTCGAGGATGGGCCGCACGTCGTGATAGACCGTCCCTCCCGACGCGATCGAGTGAAGTCCCTTCTCTGTCATGAGGAAACCGGAAAGAAACGCTTCGGGCCGCTGCAGCTGGTTCGCCTCGCTTCCCCAGTGCGCATACGCGAGATCGGCGCGGATCTTCCCGTCGCGCTCCAGCAGGGAAAGTCGATGCGGATCGAGTCGGAACTCGTCCGCGTTGCAGCCGATCAAGAGCAGCTCGGAGGTGTTGTACCAGAGGATGCTGTGCGGAAACACTTCCAGGAACGTATGGATCGCCCCCGCGAACTCGCCCGGAGTGAAGAACGGGACGGGCAAGAACTGCGAAAGGTAGCCGCCGTCGTTCAATCTCGAGCGGGCTCGTTCGTAGAACTCTTTCGTGTAGAAGAAGGGAACGCCCGGACGGAAGATCTGCCCCACCTCGATCGAGATCACGTCGTAGCGCTGGCTGGTGTGCGCGAGATGATTGCGCCCATCCTCCGGAAGCAGCCGCACACGCGGGTCGTTCATCCATCCCGACTCGAAGTAATCGCGGATCACCTCGAATACCGCCGGCTCGATGTCCACGCAATCGAGGCGTTCGATGTCGTACATCAAGAATCGGCCCGGTGTCTGACCGGTGCCGGCGCCAACCACGATCGCCGACTTCGCACCAGGATGCAGGAGCATCGGGATGTGCGCGACGAGCGCCTGATGGTTCTTGCGATCTTCTCCTTGCCAGAGCCGGTCGATCTCGAGCTGACGCGCGTGCTCCTTCTGGATCACCGCGAGGTTCGAATTCAATCCCTCGCGATAGCCCAACAGCGTTCCCCCGTCCGCAAGAAGATCGGCTGGAACGCGCGTCCCGGTCATTCCCGGCGTGAGTGCCCAGAGAGCCGTCACCCCGACCATCACGCCCCAACGCAGCAGTCGCCCGGGATTGGCGGCCAGCTGCAGCCAGGCTACCGCCCCGGTCGCCAGACTGAGACCGGTCAGCAAATGGAGCGTGCGCTCGATTCCGAGCTTCGGAAGGAGAAGGAACCCCACCAAGAGCGATCCGACGATCCCTCCCGCGGTGTTGAGCGCGGTCATCAGACCCACCGTCGCAGGAGCACGCCCGGGTTGATCGAGCACCATGCGGATGGCGAGGGGAAACGACGCCCCGGAAAGAATGGCACCCGGCAAGAGAACGAGCGCGTAGATCCAGATTTGATCGCGCCACGGAGCCCAGAACTGCGCCGGCAAGGTCATCAAAAGCACCGTCGTGCAGGCGATGAGGAAGTTGCCGATCGCTTCGGCGGCGGAGGCGAAGGAAAGCGCCCCAGCAAAAC
>CAMPIC010000177.1 GCA_946886185.1 uncultured bacterium | reverse complement strand
CCGTCGAGCCATCCCGACTGCGCCGGCGAGCGACCCGCGAGAGAGCCCCGCAGCCAGGCTGCGAGCAGCGCGGGCACTCCCACGAGGACCCCTCCTCGCAGCGCCGCTTCCGCGAGCGCCGCGCGCATCGAGATTGCGAGCCCCTCTTCCCCGCGCGCGTATCCCTTGCCGGCTCGCGCGCCGTTGCGGAGCCGCATCGAACGCTCCCAGGCGCGCGCCGCGAGGGCGATCGCGAGCCCGAGTATGACGACGGCGATCCAGAACGCTCCATGCTGGCTCGTGTCGGGCCAACTCGCGACTCCGGGCAGGGAAGGCGCGCCCAACGAAACCGCGACGCCGGTCGCGCCCACGGCTGCGAGTCCGCCCGCGGGGGGGATGTTGCCTCCGCTCTCCAGCCGCACCGGCCAGACCGCCTGAAAGAGAAAGCCGCTCCAGATTCCGATGGCCGGCTCGCCCACCAGAACGCCCGCGGCCGCGCCGGCGACGAGCGGATGGGCCAACCCTCCGAACAAGACCCCACGCTCGTCGAGCGAGACGATCGCTCCCCACGATGCCAAGAGCAGCGGCTCCAGACCCATCTCAGGCGCGCTCCGCGCTCGGTCCCGCGTCGAGGAGTGTGGAGAGCTCGCGGGGAGAGTTCTCCGGCAGGTCCTGCACCACGAACTCGACTCCCTCTTCCATGAGCTCACGCAAGAGATCGCGCTCGGTTCGATCGAGGAAGAGATACGGAAGGTACTGCTCGGCGCCTTCGTGACGATGAACTCCGCCCAGATTGACGGGACCGCGCACGCCGCCCCGCACCAGCCGCGCAGCCGCCGCCACCGAGCGCACCAGCACGATGGTGTGCTCTTCCGGAATCATCCGGAGCGCCGCGTCCTGGTCCACCACGGTCACCGTCACGTCCGCCGGGGCCGCGAGCGCGAAGATCGCGGCGCTCGTCTCGTCCGCCGCGAGGTCGTCGTCCACCAGGAGATAGGCGCGGGGAGCGAGATTCAGTACCAACCCCAGGGCAACCTGCCCGTGCAGAAGACGGTCGTCGATGCGAAACCATAGATAAGCTCCGGCGCCTTTCACAGCCGCCGAATCCCCTCGCGTCCCCGCTGCAGGATGCGCGCTTCCAGCTCCGCCTCCCCCACGCGGCCGCGATGGTGCAGGAACTCCAGGAGCATGGGAAGATTGACTCCGGCGATCACGCGGATGCGCGGATCCCGCTTCGCCAGGAGGAGCGCGGCATGGCAGCAGCTCCCTCCCAGCACGTCGACGAAGAGATAGACCGGATCCTCGCCGGCGCCCACCACGGCGCGCACGCGCTCTTCCAACGATTCGAGCGAAACCTCGCGATTGGAGAGCGCCGCCAGACCCTCTTGCTTTCCCAAAATCGTCTCGGCGGCGCGGATCAGCTCCCCTCCGAGCAGTCCGTGCGTGATGAGGATCGCCGTCACCATGCGGGCCGGTTCATTCGATGTCGTCTCGAGCCAGGACGGCCAGGTTCGCCTTGCGGCGCATGAGCTCGAGCAAGTTCTCGTTGAAGTGTTTGGCGGGGTCGTAGCCGTACGCTTTGACCAGATAATTGAGCGCGATCGCCTCGCAGATCACGGTGATGTTCTTGCCCGGAAAGATCGGCACGACCACTTTGCTGATCGGCACGCTCAGGATTTCGGTGCGCTGCTCGCCCAATCCATGCCGCTCGTAGTCCTGCTTCTGATCCCACTCCTGCAGATTGATCTCGACTTCCACCCGCTTCTGCGCGCGGATCGCGCGGATGCCGAAGATCGACTGGACATCGATGATTCCCAGACCGCGGATTTCCATGCAGTGCCGGAGCAGCTCATTGCCGCGCCCGATGAGGACATTGTCCGCCTGCTTTTTGATCGTGACCACATCGTCCGCCACCAGCCGGTGGCCGCGCTCCACCAGATCGAGCGCGCATTCCGATTTTCCGATCGCGCTCCGCCCGGTGATGAGCAGCCCGACTCCGTAGACGTCGACCAGGGAGCCGTGCACCGTGGTCGTGGGAGCGAGCATCTCTTCCAGGCGGTGGGTCAGCTCGTGGATCACGTCGAGAGTCGATTGCGGCGAGCGCAGCACCGGCACCTGATACTCGCGCGCCGCGTCGAGCAGACCGGGCGGAGGCTCCAGATCCCGGCAGATCACCATACACGGCACCTCGAACTGGAACACGAAGCGCACCGCTTTCCCGCACTGCTCCGGGGAGAGGCTCGTCAAGTAGCGCAATTCGGATGCGCCGAGGATCTGGATCCGCTCGGCGCGAAAGCACTCGGTGAACCCGGTGAGCGCGAGGCCCGGACGATTGACGTCCGGGCTCGTCACGCTTCTCTGCGGATCGACCTCGCCGGTCAGACTCTCCAGTTGCAGCTGCGGGCGCAGCTGGGTCATGAGGTCCGTGAGCAGGACTGCCATCAGCGCCTACTCCGGCTCGACCAGGCCGAAGTTTCCGTCTTCCCGGTGGAACACGACCGCCATCTTGCCGCTGCGCGAGTTGTGGAACATGAGGAAGTCCCAGTCGCGATCGCGCAGCTGATGAATCGCTTCCTCGACGGTGAGCGGATCGCGCATGAATCGGCTGGTGCGCACCACCACCGGTTGGAACTCCTCCTCCACCTCGATCCCCGGCAGCTCCTCCTCCTCCACCACCGAACCGGCCGGAATGGTGCGCGCAGCTGACTTGCGCGTCTTCATCCTCTGGGCGACCTTCTTGATCTGGCGCTCCACGCGGTCGCAAACGCGATCGATGGAGGAGACCATGTCGGTCGTCTGCTCGCGGCTGACGAGATCGACTCCCCCCGCCCCGTGGATGGTGAGCTCCGCGATCTGCCGGTACTTTTCCTGCGCGAGAACGAGATGCGCTTCTTGAATCGGTTCCAGGTAGCGAGTGAACTTGGAAATTCGCTTTTCGGCATGGTCCTTCAGCTCCGGCTCCAACTTGAACTTCCGGCTACTGATGGTGATCTCCATGAAAAACCTTCCTCTCTTTCTGCCTATCCGATCCGCCGGCCGCTCGCCGGAGATCGCCTCCGTCGAAATCGAGCGCGTGCGATCCGCATCTGATCGCGATACTTGGCCACCGTCCTCCTGGCGATCCGGATTCCTTCTCCCTCCAAACATCGGACGATCGCGTCGTCGGATAACGGCTGATCGCTCGGCTCCGAATCGATCATCTCCCGAATCTTCGATTTGACCGCCCGCGCCGAGGTGTCCCTTCCCGATTCGGTGCTGATTCTACTGGAAAAGAAGAACTTGAGCGGAAAGATCCCCCGTGGCGTTTCCACGTATTTGTCTTTCGTAACCCGAGCCACGGTCGATTCGTGGAGCCCCACTCGATCGGCGATCTGCCGGAGCGTCAGGGGACGGAGCGCACCGGCCCCTGCGCTGAAGAACTCGCTCTGGGCCTCCACGATCGCCTCCGTCACGCGGATCAAGGTGAGGCGGCGGCGGTCGAGCGCCCGCAGGAACCAGCGCGCGGATCGAAGGCGTCCGTTCAGAAAGTCGCCCAGCGCGGGCTCCGGCGCTTCGCTCGCGAGACGGCTGTAGAGAGGATCGATGCGCACTCGCGGAGAGCTTCGCTCTCCCAAATGCACTTCGAGTGTATCGCCCACTTCCCGGACCACCAGATCCGGAATGACGTACTGGGGAGCGTGCGCTCCGATCCCGCCCCCGGGACAGGGATCGAGGCGGCGGATTTCGCAGAGCGCGGACTCGAGCTCGTCTTCCCCGATCTCGAACCGGCGCTGCAGAGCCGCGTACTGGTGCCGGGTCAGGAGGTCGAATCCCTCCTCGAGAATGCCGGCCGCCAGACTCTGCCCGCTGTCTGCGCGGCGCAGCTGGAGCAGGAGGCACTCGCGGAGATCGCGTGCTCCGATTCCGGGAGGATCGAGTTGCTGCACGGCACGCAGCGCCTGCTCGAGGTGGCTCGGTTCGGTCTTCAGGTCGTCCGCGATCTGCTCCAGGGAGGCGCCCAGGTACCCGCGCGCGTCCAGACAGCCGATGAGAAAGGTGGCCTGCTCGAGGATGATTGGATCCCGCTGTTCCAGTCGCAGCTGTGCGATCAGCACCTCCTGCAGCCCCAGCTCCCCGCGCCGGTCGCGATCCACCGCCTCGACGGTCTCGATCACTCCGCGCGGAGCCGCCGCCACGTTCCACGGATCGAGGTCGTCGCGCCCATCCACGCCATCGGGCGACGAAGAGTCGAATGGGTCGTCGGACGACGGAGAGTCGAATGGGTCGTCGGACGACGGAGAGCCGAATGGGTCGTCGGACGACGGAGAGTCCATTGAATCGTCGGACGACGGAGGTTCGAGCGTCTTCGCCTCCGTCGGGAAATCGAACGCCTCCTCGGATCCGCGCCCTTCGGCGGCATCTCCATTTCCCGCCGGCAGATCCGGTTCGTCGTCATCGAGCAGCTCGAGGAGCGGATTGGATGCCACCTCCCGCTCGATGCGCGCCCGCAGCTCCTGCGCGGGGCTCTGCAGCAGTTCGAGCGCCAACTGGACTCCGGGGCTGATTCGAAGACTGGGACGGGTACTGAGGGACAGTCGCGCGTGCTGACGCATCGGATCTCCTTGCCCCTCGTAGACCGACGTTTCAGAGTCGAAAGTTCTCCCCCAGATACAATTTTCGAGCCTGCGGATCCCCCGCGAGCGCCTCCGCGTTGCCCGAAATCAGGATCTTGCCTTCGTACATGAGGTAGGCGCGGTCGGTAGCGCTCAAGGTCTCGCGCACGCTGTGATCGGTGATCAGCACGCCCAGACCTTTGGCGCGCAGGGAAAGAATGATCTGACGAATCTCCTGCACCGCGATCGGATCGATCCCCACGAACGGCTCATCGAGGAGGATGAACTTCGGACTGGTGACGAGCGCTCGACTGATCTCGGTGCGCCGGCGCTCTCCGCCCGAGAGCTGGTATCCCTTGCGATCCTTGATATGGACGATGTCGAGCTCCTGCAGCAACGCCAGGCAGCGCGCCTCGCGCTCTTTCTTGGAGAGCTTCATGGTCTCGAGGATCGCCATGACGTTCTCCCACACCGTGAGCTTGCGGAACACGCTCGGTTCCTGGGAGAGATAGCCGATTCCGAGTGCGGCGCGGCGGTACATCGGCTCGCGGGTGATGTCCTGCCCCCCCATCCGGATCGATCCGCTCGTCGGGGGCAGCTGGCCGACGATCATATAGAAGGTGGTCGACTTGCCCGCGCCGTTGGGGCCGAGCAGCCCCACCACTTCCCCGGGATTGACGTGGAGGGAAACGCCGTTCACCACGCGCAGCTTGCCGTAGTCGCGCACGAGATCGACCGCTTCGAGCGCGGCCGCATCCACCAACGGCGTCGAACCGATCTCGCGACTCACCATCTCCTGCGCCGACATCACGTCCTTCCGCTCATAGCTTCTGTCCCGCTCCCGTCTCGTCGCGCACCACGACGCGAAGCTCGCGGTTCACCGAGTAGTGCTTCAGATCGGGATCGGCTTGGATCCCCACTCCGGTGACGATATCGGCTCCACGATAGAGCGTGAACGGCTCGCTCGTCTTCACCTGGCCGACGTCTGGATCCCATTCCAGATAGCTGGTTTCGAGACGCTCGCCTTCGTTGGTCACCACCACGACCGAATCCTGCGCCACCAGCATGGCAGGATCCGTTCGCACCGACCCTCGCTTGCTCGTCAAGGTGGAGCGCACCACATTGCTTCCGTCGTAGAAATCGACCGCCAGTCCTTCCAGTTGGGTCGGCTCCCCCTCTTCGTAGCTGCGCGCGGTTTCCGCCCGGAGCACCCACTCGTTGCCGCGCAGGCTGGTCTGGCGCATCTCGACGTCCTGAAGAACCTGCCGCGGGCCTCCGACTTCGGGAGAGCGCGGCGGAGGCGTCGCATCTCCTCCACACCCCACGATCGCGACGAGTCCCACGAGCAGCACGATGCTCATCTGCCCGAGGCGCTGGATGCGTCGGAAAGTAACGGCAGGCTCGAAACGACCGATGAGCCTGAAGCGCCGGTGTCCGAACTGACCCATGTGTTCGAAACATCCGACAGCACGATCGCACCGCCGGTGGTCGGCCGCATGTGCGCGGGAGTGCATGGGAGGAGTGTGCCTCACGATGAAGGCATCATTGCGTCAGGGCGCGGACCGTTCGGGCCTCAGCCGCAAACAATCGTGGAGGTGGATGATCCCTTCCGGGCGCCCTTCGGAATCGGTCACCACCAGAGATGTGATCGGTCCCTTTGGATTGTTCTCCATCCGTTCCACGGCGGAAGCGACGAGCGCGCCTCCGTCGATGGTGCGCGGATGGACGGTCATGACTTCTGCCAGACGCAACCCGTCGATTCGGCCGTGCTTGTGCACGATCCGGCGCAGGTCGCCGTCGGTGAGGATGCCCGCGAGGATCCCGGCCTCGTCCACCACGGTGGTGACGCC
>CAMPIC010000176.1 GCA_946886185.1 uncultured bacterium | reverse complement strand
CGTCTCGCCGCGCGCCTTCGTCGCGGTGCTCGGGTGGCGGTTGCTGCGGAGGCCCAATTTCGCCTTTCAGCACCATCTGCTGCGCGGCGCAGGGCGATTCACGAAAGCGGGGATCTCCGCTCTCGCCGCGATTCCCTTATTTGCGCTCTTCGCGGCGCACAGCACCTTCATACAGGCCCATGCTCGTGAGGGAAAGCGGCTGCTCGTCGCGGCCGAGCACAGTGACGGAGCCGCGCGGGAGCACTCCATGAGCGAGAGTCTCCATCATCTGCAGACCGCGTCCTCTTGGGGGCTCGTCCCGGTTGGATCGCTCCATCTCGAGATGGGATCGATCTTGCGCGCCCAGGGCGACATGGCCGGCGCGGAGACGGAGATGCGGCGCGCCCTCGACATCGATCCGTCGATGCGGACGCCGCGGCTGGAGTTGGCGCGGATCTTGACGGCGCGAGGAGCGTACGGAGAAGCGCACACTCTGTTGGAGGAATTGATTTCGATGGACCCGGAAAACATCGAAGCTCAGCGCGGGCTCGAGTTTCTGCGTGGAAGGCTCGCCGGGTGACGATCGAGGTTCCTCCGCTCGGGCAGGTGATCCTGCGCCGCCATATGGACTCCGAGCGGCATCTGGTGATCTCGCATGGAGATTATCGAGACTTCTTCTCCGCTTGGGAGAGCCACGTCCAGCTATGGGACGGGATGCCGGACGGCCTCGGCAAAGTGATGATGAAGCAAGCCCTGGCCATCGGCGCGCTCCATCTCTCCAATTCGCCGCGTGACCTATCGTTCGGTTTGACCATTCATCTGCACAACCCGCCCACGAACGTCTTCGTGACCGGCAATGGACCGGAGGCCGCAGTCACCGGCCGCGTGTACGTCGACGGCGTCAAACAGCTCGAATCGTCGAGGCTGTATATGCAGAGCCAACGGCCGGATCAGGAACCAAGCCTCTCGGTGCTCGAGGTCCACGGATTCGATGTGCTCGATTTTTGCGAAACCTATTACCTCAACTCCGACCAGCGGCCCGCTCGGTTCTTCGAGCTCACGAACGACGAATATCTTCAGGTGCTTTCGTTGCCGGGAGCGGACTCGGGATTCATTGCCGGACTCGATCGCGATGCTGCCGCCGCGCTCCTGGCCGAGGATCCGGTGCTTCTGGAGGAACGCGGATTCTTCTTTCAATGCGGCTGCAACCCGCAGCGGATGATGAAGGCGATCCGCGACATCTTCTCGGACCGACCGGACGAGCTGTTTCAGGGAGACGATCGCGTCGAGACGTCGTGCCCCCGCTGTGGGCGTCGCTGGTGGGTCACCCGCGAGGAGTTCGAACAGAACCTGCCGTAGCCTCGTCGAGAGAGTGGCAGACGTTCGTCGCCAGCGTAGTAGGCGAGTGAGTGGCACCTTCGGCGTGGGCCTCCGCGGATGAGAGACACCCTTCGCCGTCAGCGTATCGAGCGAACGGCCGCGCTTCCGTCAGCGTCGTCGATTCGGCAGGCCGCGCGATCCCCCGCCTGATCAATCGAAGGGGCACTCTTCGTCGTCCACCTTCAAGCGATTCCGCGCCTGCTGCATCGACCGGCGGTCCAGACTGTGCAGCGCGTCGTTCACGATTTCGAGGACGTCCTCGACGTCGTGGGCGAAATTCAGATCCGAGTGAGATGCATTGAGCAACGCGACCACTCCGTCTCGAAGCAGGAGACGGGTTCCTCCCGAGACTCCATTCCCGCCCGGGTACCGCAAGGCCTCGCCCAGCGAATCATCCGCGAACTCCTCCAGCGCGTCCGGGACATCGAACCAGACATCCAGAGGTTCCCCGGAATCGATGTCGGCGGGCCAGGCGCCCGGATGGTTCTTCCAGTAGCCGAGACCGCACGATTCCATGGCTTCGCAGCCGCAGTGATCGTGGTCGCAATCATGGCCGTGATCGCAGTCGCAATCATGCTCATGGTCCTGGTAACAGTCGCAGTCGCAGTCGTGGTCGTGATCGCACTCGCCGTCACAGTGGCAATCGTGGTCGTGATCGCAACCGTCTTCGTGATCGTGATCGCAGCCGCAATCATGGTCACAGTCGTGATCGTTCGTACCGGGGCAGATGGAGTCGATCCCGAGAAACACGCCGTTCGCGTCTTCGCAATCGTCTTCGGTGAGCGGCAGGCAGGAGGCATCGCTGAAGATGCAAGCTCCCAGCTCGTCATCGAGATCGAACAGTTCGTCCGAACTGGTCTCGGTGCCGGCGCTGTCGGGCCCGCTGATGGAATCCGACTCTCCGCACCCTGCGGCACCCATGACGAACAACCCGAAACACAGCAATGCTCCTCGGACGTGGCTCCATCGCATCGACACGACTCCTCCATCCCACCTGGCCTCCGGGAGAACGCATTCCCAATCCTGGAGGCATACCTTTGCTGTCCCCTCCGAACCATGTCCGATAGGCACGAATCGAACCAACGGATGCCGTAAGTGGGATCAGGATGACTGAGATGAAGCACAGGAAGGAGAGCAGCGCTCCCCGGAGTGCCTCCAACCGGGAGATACATGGGGCTATGAATGATCATCCAGCCCGAGCAATCGTTCGAGCTGAGTCAGCAAGTCCGCCTGGGACTGGAGGATCTTGATTCTGGCGCGCTCCAACGTGAACCAGGCCGCCCGGTCGATTTCCGGAAAGGTGCGCTGGTGTCCCGACCGTGGGGGAAACTCCAACGTAAATGTATTGCTCTTCAGATCGTCGGGGTTCACGTCCTGTTCGAAGGGCCAGGGAAGTACGATCTTTCAACCTCGTAGTCGAATTGCCAGTAGGGGCTGCAGGGTCCCGGTGACGAGGAAGCCCGTTTCTTCCTCGAACTCCCGTTTCGCGGCGTCCTCCGGATCCTCCTTGTCCTCGACCTCCCCTTTCGGAATCGTCCAGGCGCCGTCGTCTTGGTGCGTCCAGAAGGGGCCTCCCGGATGAGCGAGGAACACCTCGAGACCCGATTGGCTTCTACGGAACAACAGCAGCCCTGCACTTCGTTTGGGTGGCATTGTCGCCTCCGATTTCCGTGGACAATGCGTGCGGTGCGACGGCGGACGGATGACGGGCACGGTCATCGAGCTGCCCCACATCACGGCGCTGCGACCACCGGGGCGATGACTGGCTGTTGCGGAGGATAACCTGGATCCACGGGGGATCCAACCATTCATCGAAATTGCATAACTCATCCCCAGTGGCCTTGGGGGACTCCATTTCCCGGCATCCATGAGCAACTGCGCGGACGTTGTACGGCAGCACTGAGTTCGATGGGATGGCAAGGACGAAAACGAACGGACCGTCCCGTCCTCGCTCTCCGACTTGGCCACGGGAAAGCAACCAGTGCCAAGGCACAGGCACCGACTGTCAGGAAACCTGTATCTCGTCCGCTACGACTCCGAGAAGGGGGCCGCGGCCGCGCGGCTGGTCTGGCTCCGGGACTGATCGTCCCACTCACGCTCGAGCGCGCGGCGGGGAGAACCGGCCGCGCGCGCGAAGGTTCCGGTTCCTGACTCTGCCTCCCTCCTTTTCAACGATTCCAACGCCTTCGTATGGGTACCTCCCGCGATTTCAGATTGCCATAGACCCGTGCCGGCGCATTCCTCGAGAAATTTTGCGCCTCTGAGAGCCTCGGTGTACGGCAGGTCCGAATAGCCGCGATCCCGTAGTCCGCGCAAGAACATCATGGTACGAAATGAATCGAACCACCCGTGCACCGCGCGGGCTGCATGATGCTCGACGCCCGCACCGGCCTTCCCGCCGCCGGCGGCCAGCCGGTCGGCGATTCCGCGCAGCATCTCACGTTCGACCCAGAACGCCACCGAGGCTGGCAGCGCTCGCCGGATATCGGCTTCGATCGTCTCCTCGATTCGATTCGGCGCCAGTTCATGGGTAGATGCGGCATGGATCCAGCGCTCGAGAAGGTCGACCCATATGCGAAGAACGTCGAATGCGCGCGGATCGGGAAAGGAATAGGACTCGTGGTCGAAGTCGCGCGGAACGAGCTGACTCATCGCCCTTCCGGTGCCGAACGGAACCCGATCGGAAATCCTTCCCGAGAGCACGATCGGATCTCCATCCAGAGAGTGGATCCCACCCACTTTCGCGAGCTTGTTCAGCAGATAGAAGTCCTCTCCTGCCATCTTCTTCGGGAAGCCGCGCACCGCCGCATAGGATCGAGCATCGATCGAGATCGTGCTTCCTACGGAGTGATACGCATATGGCGAGCCCGCCCACAGGAGTCCGAGCCGCTGATATCGAAGGAACAGCTCGTACAGCTCGATTGCCGCACGCTCCCGATGTTCCGCAGCGTTCGCGCCCGAGGCCTGCGCCCCGGCGTGTTGCCGGTGCTCTGCACGCGGATCCGGATCGACGCGATGTGCGAACGGAAAGAGGACGGCCGCGAGCGGGACCGAAGAGGTGAGATCGCCCTCAGGAAGCCTCGTGAAGTAGTCGGCGGGAAGAAGCGCGTCGGCATCGGTGCAGCAGATCCAGTTCGACTCGACGAACCCCGCGGCCCAGTAGGCAAGCGCCAGATCCGCCCCGATCTTTCGAGCCAGACCGACGCCCTGCTTCTCGGGAAGGAAGCGTCCCGGAACGGCGCGATTGACCACGAGCAGCGCGTCTTCGGAGGTCGCTCGATCCAGCCAACGCTCCGCGCGAAGAAACGTCAGCAGGCCCGGGTCGCGCACACCCAGGGCGTCGAACGTGGACGAGTTGCCCTGGTGATGCGCCGCGGTTGAGGTCGCCCGCGCATTGACCACCAGGATCACCAGACATCCGGATGCGCCAAAGCCGTTCCCGCGTCGCGTTCCCGCACTTGGCGGAATCGACGCGAGCGCTTTCAGGACACGATCACCCTCACCCGCCGCCGGAATCACCACCACATGCTTGAACCGATGGCCGAATGGAGCCGCCGTGCGTGCTTCGGGCTCGGTATACTGCGCGAGATACTTCCGAACGGTGCGGCCGCGATCCAGTGTGGCTTCCATGAGCGCTTCTCAGTGAAGCGCCGGCCGATAGAGCAGCTTCGAAACAATCGAAGCTTCGTGATCGAGCAACTCGTCCAAGCGCGGCGTGATCTCTTCGCGAGGAAAGTACTCGTTCGCGAGATCGAGGAAGAGCCCCTGGTGACGCGCCTCGGAGCGGGCGATCTTCTCGTAGAACCGCTTCAGGTCGCCCGAAAGCGCCGCGGCGAGAAGCCCGAAGCGTTCGCACCCGCGCGCTTCGATGATCGCTCCGAGCAGCAGCCGATCCAGGAAATAGGCGGACCGCTCCCGCCGCGCGAGAGCCAGGAGCTGACCGACATAGGCGTCCTTCTCGTCGGGACCGAGCGTCAGCCCGCGCGCATCGATGCATTCCAGAACCAGCTGGAAGTGGCTCAGCTCCTCTCGCGCGAGTTCGCACATCTCCATGACGAGCCGCCGTTTGTCCGGATAATGAAGGAGCATCGACATCGCGAACGAGGACGCCTTGCGCTCGCACGACGCGTGGTCGAGGAGGAATCGATCCAGATCTCCCAGAACGGTCTCGACCCACGCGCTCGCCGTTGGAATTCGCAGCATCAGCCGTCATCCTATCCGTGGTTCGCCGATTTCGTGCGGAGCCCAGTCTCAATTTACCCCGAGAGTCTGGGGCACATCACCCCTTTGACGTCACCGCGGATGTCCTCCCCGGCACCGGCGGAACCTTCTATCTGCCACCCTTCCGGGAGCTTCGCGACTCCCAAATGGCCCCCGGAGGGCGATCCGATGAACGCCGAACAGCGGGCGACGAGAGCTCGCGAGGGCGAACGACACGCAAGATTCTCTGCGTCTTTGGACGCGTTCCCCCGTCTCTCTGGATGCACGCGGATGACCGGCGCGATGGACTCGCCGGCGAACTCGAAGAGGAGACCCTATGCTGCTGATCCCGTTGTCCGTACTCCTGTCTCTGTCTACGCCCGCGGCGGGCGTGGCCGGCTTCTGCCCCCCGGCCTGCTGCTCGTCGCCGCAGTCGGTGCAGGCCCAAGTCGCTCCAACCCAGCCGCCTACGGGCGTGAGCACTCCCGTCGCGCCGGTCGCGAACGCGACCCCGGTGGCTGCTGCTACGGCTGGAAGCGCATGCTGCGCTCCGGGTTGCTGCGCCCCCTGAGTCCGTTCCGGGAGCGTGAATCGACCGATCGTCGCTCAGCCGAAACACTCGGTGTGAGCCCTCGGAAGCTCCATGCCCGATTGCGTCCCGCCTCTCCTCCGGAGCGGCGCGGGCGCAATCAGCGTTCTCGTCGTCGCGACTGGGCTAAACTGGGAGTCTGAAGGAGTACGTTCATGCTCGAGATCACGCCATCCAGCCTCGCCCGGTCAGGCGCCCCTGACGGGGAGCAGATCTCTCCGGAGAAGCTCGAGTCACTTTACGTCTCCCTGCGACAACCTCTACGGGCGTACCT
>CAMPIC010000175.1 GCA_946886185.1 uncultured bacterium | reverse complement strand
CGTGTGGAATCGGCCGGTACGGGGAGCATCGATCCAGCGCGGACCGCGCAGGGCCCGTCTCCACGCCCACCCCGCGCCCCACGCTCCCGCGGCCGCCGCGAGGAACGCGATCACGAAGGTCGAGGAGGAGAAAACGGCGCCTCCGCTAGCCGATCACGAGCGCGGCAGCACCGCCGGATCGTGCGCGGTGGAGCTCCCGTTCTGCGCGTACACGGGAGGGGTTTCCGGGATGGTCGAGCGATGGTGCCGGTAGGTCATCTCCAGCAGCTCGGCGAGCGGTGTGCGCGGCCGGAAGCCGACGACTCTTTCGAGCCGGGCGAGATCGGGAACGCGCCGCTGCACCTCCTGGAAGCGTTCTCCGAAGACATCGCGATACGGAGTGAGCTGGATCTGCGAGCCCGATCCGGTGACGGCGCGAATCGCGTGCGCGAGCTCGAGGACCGAGGTTTCGGCGTCGTTCCCGACATTGAACACCTGCCCGATCGCGCCGGGCGCATCGGAGAGCCGAATGACTCCTTCCACGACGTCCCCGACGTAGGAGAAGCAGCGGGTCTGCGTGCCGTCGCCATAAACGGTGATCGGATCGCCTCGCAGAGCTTGCTCGAAGAAGCGCGGCACCACCATCCCGTAGGTCGGCAGCTGGCGCGGACCGGAGGTGTTGAAACAACGCACCACGACGACCTCGACGCCGTTCACTGCGTGCTCGCAGAGCGCGTGGTACTCGCTCAGGATCTTCGCGGTCGCATAGGACCAGCGAAAGACGTCGGTGGGACCAATCTCGAAGGTGCTGTCCTCGCGCAGCGGCACCTGCATCGACTTTCCATACACTTCGGAGCTGGAAAAGATGACCAGACGCGGTCGCGCGGTCTGCCGGTGGAGAGCGGCGAAGAGCGACTGCACTCCCTCCACGTTGTTCTGCATGCTTTCGAGCGGATGCGCGGTGACCGTGCCCACGCCCACGGAAGCGGCCAGATGGAAGACGCGCGAGCACCTTTCCATGAGCGCGCTGAGCTGATCGAGATCGCGCACGTCGCCGATCGTCAGCTCCAGCTTGCCCGTCTGTTCCGCGGCCTCGAGATTCTCCCGCCGGCCGGAGGAGAGATTGTCGAGGACCCGGACCGTCTCACCGCGTCGTATGAGCTCTTCTGTCAGGTGAGAACCGATGAACCCGGCTCCCCCGGTGACCAAAACTGGCTTGTGCAGCGTGGTCTCTCCTGTCGAGGCGGCCCCTGTCGTTTACTTCTCGGGCTCAGCACCCGGAGGCAAGAAACGGTAGTTACGCTTGTAGTACTCGAGGAATTCGCCGCTCTTGAGCGGGCGCCACCATTCCTCTCGGGCTTTGTACCAATCGACCGTCTCGCGCACTCCCTCCTCGAAAGAGACTCGGGGAGCCCAACCGGTCTTCCGGCGGAGCTTCGAGGAGTCTACCGCATATCGGCGGTCGTGTCCGGGACGATCCACCACCGGAGAGAGGAGCGACGTGGGCCGCCCCGTCAGGGAAAGGAGGAGGTCGGCAATTTCCAGAACCGTCTTTTCGTTCCCCGCGCCGATGTTGAACAGCTCTCCCTCCACCCCCTCCGACTCGATCAGAGTGAGGATGGCCTCGGCATGGTCGCGCACGTGGATCCAGTCGCGCTGATTCCTGCCGTTTCCGTAGATCGGCATCGGCTGATGATCGATGGCGTTGGTCACGAAGAGAGGAATGAGCTTTTCCGGATACTGATACGGGCCGTAGTTGTTCGAGCAGCGCGTCACGACCACCGGAAGCCCGTAGGTCGCCCAGTACGAAAAAGCCAGTCGGTCCCCCCCCGCTTTCGAGGCGGAGTACGGATTGCGCGGCATGAGCGGCGCCTCTTCGGTGGCCGCCCCTTCCATGACCTCTCCGTACACTTCGTCCGTCGAGATTTGCACGAAGAGAGAGACCGGGTGGGTGCGGATCGCTTCGAGCAGCGTGTAGACGCCGAAGACGTCGGTCTTCACGAAGGAGGCGGGATCGCCGATCGAGCGGTCGACGTGCGTCTCCGCGGCGAAGTTGATCACGAAATCGAACCCCTCGGCGATGAGCGGCTCGACCAGCCCGTCGTCGGCGATGTCGCCTTGCACGAACCGGAACGTCTCGCGATCGCGCACCGGAGCGAGGTTGGCCGGGTTGCCCGCGTACGTGAGCTTGTCCAGCACGGTGACGCGCGCGCGCGGATAGCGTTCCATGAGGAGATGGACGAAGTTCGCTCCGATGAATCCGGCCCCGCCGGTCACCAGATAGCGTCCATCCCCGACCGGTCTCGATGTCATGAGCGGATCTCTACCTCTCCGTCGCGGGATCTAGAAGTCTTTGCGCGCCCAGTCGTATGGGACGTCGTTGTCGTGCGGATGCACCCGGAACTCGTCCGGATCGTCGTACACATAGTGCTCGGTGGGAAGGTTGAGGAGCAGGCCCAGCTCGGTTCCGACTCCCTTCATGCCATGGAGCACGTACGTGGGAATCCGGACCACGATCGGGTTCTGCTCTCCCATGAAGAACTCGTTGACCTCGCCGTGGGTGGGAGAAGACTCGCGGCTGTCGTACAGGACGACCTTGATCATCCCCTTGAGCGCGCAGAAGTGGTCGACCTGCTTTTTGTGATAGTGCCAACCTTTGACCACGCCGGGATAGACCGCGGTGACGTAGGCCTGGCCGAACTTCTCGAAGAACGAGTCGTCGTCGCGCAGGATCTCCATGAGGAAGCCGCGCTCGTCCGGAATCTTCTTGAGCTGCTTGACGACGACTCCCTCGATCACGCTTTCTTCCTCGCGCCGGCCGGGACGCCGTTGGTGGCGGCGCGCACCCGCTTGCCGGAGCCAGACTTGACGCTCGACTTGGAGCCCTTGGAGTTGGCCGGATCGTGGCTGCGGTCGGGCGAATACTGGCTCCTCCCCACTCCCGTGTAGCGGAATCCAGCTTGCTGCATGGCCGCGGGATCGTAGATGTTGCGGCAGTCGACCACCGCGGCGGAGCGCATCATCTTGCGCAGCTTGTCCAGGTCGAGAGTGCGGAACTCGTTCCACTCGGTCGCGATCACGAGCGCATCGGCGCCATCGGCCGCGGAGTACGAATCTTCCGCGAACTCCACGTTCTTGAGCTCGCTCGCGGCGCGCTCCATCGCCACTGGATCGAAGGCGCGGATGCGCGCTCCCTCTTTCTGCATCGCCTTGATGAGCTCGATCGCCACCGAATCGCGGACGTCGTCGGTCTGCGGCTTGAACGAGAGCCCCAGGACCGCGATCTGCTTTCCGGACAGTCCGCCTCCCACCACATCGCGCACCTTGTCGAGCATACGGCGCCGCTGGCGCTTGTTCACCTCGATGGCCGCTTCCACGATCTTGCTGGGAGCGCCCGCCTTGCGGCTGAAGCTGGCCAGCGCGAGGGTGTCCTTGGGGAAACAGGAGCCGCCGTAGCCGGGACCGGCGTGGAGGAACTTGCGTCCGATCCGCCCATCCAACCCCATGGCGCGCGCCACCACCTTGACGTCGCCGCCGACCGCTTCGCAGAGATTGGCCATCTCGTTGATGAAGGAGATCTTGGTCGCGAGGAACGCGTTGGAGGCGTACTTGATGAGCTCCGCCGACTGCACCGTGGTGCGGATCATCGGCGTCTCGTTGAGATAGAAGCGCTGGTAGATGCCCGAGAGGATCTGCTCCGCCTTGGGAGACCATGTCCCGATCACGATCCGGTCAGGGCGCATGAAGTCTTCCACCGCCGAGCCTTCGCGCAGGAACTCCGGATTGCTCGCGACGTCGAAGGCGATCGACTTACCGCGCTCCGCCAACACTTTCTCGACCAGCCGGAGCACTTTTTCTCCGGTGCCGACCGGGACCGTGCTCTTCTGCACGATCAGCTTGTAGCTCGTCATCTGCTCCGCGATGGTGCGGGCCGCCGCGAGCACCTGGGAAAGATCCGCTTCTCCGCCGGCGCCTGGAGGCGTTCCCACGGCGATGAAGATGGTGCGCGCTCCCTTGATCGCGGAGACGAGATCGGACGTGAACGAGAGCCGGCCCTCGTGGACGTTGCGTTGGACCACTTCTCCCAGCGAAAACTCGTAGAACGGGATCTTCCCGCTCCTGAGCACCTCGATCTTCGCTTGATCGAGATCGACGCAGGTGACTTCGTTCCCGAAGTCGGCCAATCCGGCCCCGGTGACGAGGCCAACGTACCCGGTACCCAGGACCGCGATCTTCTCCATCGACAACCTCCGCTACGCAGCTGGCGAAAACGACAATTCGTGGATCCTAGGCTGCGCTGACGGCGATGGTCAACAAACGCAGCGCGCGCATCGACTCGACCTGGAAATTTTCGGCGCTCGGCTCCCTCATCCTCAGCCTTCGCCCAGTCTCCGGAGAATCTCCCGGGCGGCGGAGAGGGGTTCTTTCGCGCGTGTGATCGGCCGCCCCACCACGATCCAGTCGGCTCCCGCGGCGACCGCTGCCTCGGGCGTGCCGATCTCCACCTGGTCCTGCGTCTCCCCTTCGGGAAGGCGGATTCCGGGACAGGTGAGAATGGGCGTGGGTCCGTGGGCCGCCCGGAGCGGCCCGGCCGCGTTCACCGGCGCGATCCAGCCGTCGATACCGGCGCGGACCGCCCGCCCGGCCAGGTCGACCACATCCGCCCAAGGATCGTGCGGATCCGGAGCGGGGAGGCTGGTGAGGCGCGTCACCCCGAGGACCAGCGGGGCCGCCTGCCCGGCGTCGCGGAGCGAGCGCGCTTCCTGCGCCACCGCTGCGAGGGCCGTCTCTCCTGCGGCGATATGCACCGTGGTGAGCCCCACTCCGTGGACCGCGAGGCTGCGAAGCGCCTGCGCCATGGTGTTGGGAATGTCGTGCAGCTTGAGGTCGAGGAAGATCCGCTTCCCCCGTTCGCGCAGCATCGCGAGCACGCGCGGACCGGCGGCGTAGTACAGCTCCATCCCGATCTTGTACCAGAGCACCCCCTCGCCGAGCCGATCGACCAGCTCGGTGGCGGGCCCGATCTCCGGATAGTCGAGCGCCACGATCAATCGTTCCTTCGGCCGCTGCGGTCGCAGATCGTTCTCCATCGTGATCGAAGCCTCCTGAGACGCGGACATCGATTCCTCCCGTGAGTCTGTTGGTACCTGTGCCGGTGCTCCCGTCGGTCGTGCCGTGACTTGCGCTGCAACTCAACCGTCGCCGAGTCGATACGAACCGACCAGCTCGCTCACCGTGTCGAGGTTCTCTTCCTCGAGGAACGTCTGGATCTCTCGAACGATGCGCGCCCCGGCGTCGGGCACGCGGAACGAGATCGTCCCCACCTGGACCGCGCACGCGCCCGCGATAAGGAACTCGAGCGCATCGCGACCGGTGGAGATGCCACCGCAGCCGATCACCGGAAGCGAGACCGCTTCCACCACTTCGCGCACTTTGGCGAGCGCCAGGGGACGGATCGCCGGGCCGGAAACGCCGCCCGTTCCGCCCGGCAGGTGGGGCCGGCGCGTCTTCACGTCGATGGAGAGACCCACGAACGTGTTGATCGCGGTCAGTCCGTCCGCGCCCGCGTCGGCGCAGATCCGCGCTACTTCCGAAATGCGCGAGACGTTGGGACTGAGCTTCGCCCAGATCGGGAGCGTGGTGGCGCGGCGCACCTCGCGCAAGACCTCCGCGGCCGATTCGGGCCGCTGGCAGAACTCGATCCCGCCTTCCTTGACGTTGGGACAGGAGATGTTCACTTCGAGCGCCGCCACTCCCGGTACGCCGTCGAGGCGGCGCGCGCATTCCACGAACTCCTCGGAGCGGCGTCCTCCGATCGACGCGATGATCGGAACTCCCAGCGCGCGCAATCGCGGGATCTTCTCGTCCCGGAAGCGATCGACGCCGACGTTCTGCAGGCCGATCGAGTTGATCAGCCCCGCCGGAGTCTCGTGCAACCGGATGGGCGGATTGCCGCGGCGCGGCTCGAGGGTGAGCGTCTTGGTGACGATGCCTCCCAGCAACGAGGCTCGCGTCAGATCGGCCGCTTCGATTCCGTAGCCGAACGTGCCGGAAGCCACGAGCACCGGATTGGCCAGCGTGAGCGCGCCCACGCGCGTCGTGAGATCTCCCCGGCTCATTCGCGCACCCCCGCCCAGTCGACCCGCTTCGCGTCGAAGACAGGGCCGTCCACGCAGGCGAACCGGTAGTGGCCGAACTCGTCGCTCCGCTCTCCTTCCACCGTCCGCACCGGAATCGCGCACCCCGCGCAGATGCCGAATCCGCACCCGAAGAGCGTCTCGAGCGAGACCTGGCAATCGAAGCGATGCTCGTTCGCCCAATCCGAGAGCGCGTGCAGCATCGGATTCGGACCGCACGAGTAGAGCGCATGCTGCTGCGGCTGGATCATTCCTTCCGCGCGCATCTGCTCGAGGAGCTGGATGATGTTGCCGCGAAATCCTTCCGATC
>CAMPIC010000174.1 GCA_946886185.1 uncultured bacterium | reverse complement strand
CGAGTCGACGGGCGCGGTGCCAGGGGCGCCCTCTCCTGCACCCGCGCCGGTGTGTCTGCCTTCCGGAGCGTCGGGCATGCTTGCTTGGTCCTTCCCCCCTGCGTCCACTCGATCACCTCCCGTGCGGGCAGCCTCGTGGAACGTTTCGACCTGCATCGCGAGCACCTCGATTTCGAAGTCGAGCTTGCGGAGCTGGAGTCGGCGTTCCAGCTCGATCACTTCCCAGCGATTCACCGTTTGCATCTGCAAGCGAATCGCGTCGAGATCCGCGTCTCTGCGCTCGATTGCATCCTCGATCCGCGCTTTCCACGGAATCGATCCCGGCGCCAGGCCCATCGCGGTCACCGCGTCCAACGGAGCTTCCGCCGTTGGGGTGGCTTCGGGCACGGAGGCTCCCGCTTCATGGCGAGGTTCGACCGTGGCTGCCTCTTCCGGGACGGCGGCAGCCGTTTGCGGGGTCGAAGAGGAGCTCGTGCCGGCGATCGCGACCCCGGTGGTCCCGAATGCGGTCGCGACGATTTCTGCAACTCCCACCGGGATCGCGCTGATCCCCGCGATTGCCACCGCGGCGGCGATCATCCTCACTCCTCGGACGATTCGCGGCCCTGAAGTGCTCTGCATGATGTCCTCCGATCTCCTGCCTGGCTCGACAGCTCTCGTGAGCCGCAACGGGTCTTTCTCTCCTCAACGGAGTTCGGTCGCTGGTCCGCACACCCGGTTCTCGAGAATTTTCAGGCGCGGTGTGCGGGATTCGGTCCATCCTCCGTTGAGTCAGATGGAGATCATCGGGAAGTCGATACGAGAAGGGTGGCTGGCGATGCGCCATGACGAGGACGGGGACAGGTTGCTTCGAGCAGCGCTCCGTGTGGTCGACGGTCGCTCCAACGACTGGTCCGCGCTGGCCGAAGAGTCGCCCGCCCATGCGCCCATTCTCGACAAGCTGCGCGAGCTCGAGGCGGTCGCGGAACTGTTCCGCCTCCCGTCCTCGAATCTAGATGCATCGCAGGAGCTCGCCACGCCTGGAGAGCGTGTCCTGTTCCGGTGGGGGCATCTCCGGGCGCTCGAGCGCATCGGCCGAGGCGGCTATGGCGACGTCTATCGGGCCTTCGACGACACTCTGCAGCGCGAAGTCGCGCTGAAGCTCCTGCATTCAGAGAGCCCTGCGACGAACACGGACTTGCTCGCGGAAGCGCGTCGACTCGCTCGTATTCGTCATCCAAACGTCCTGACCGTGCTCGGCGCCGACATGCACGACGCACGCGTGGGAATTTGGTTCGACCTATTGCGGGGCCCCACCCTCGAGGATCGACTTCAAGGCACGGCGGTTCAACCGGACGAGGCAATTTCGATCCTGCTCGATGTCTGCGACGCGCTCGAAGCGGTCCATGCCGCGGGGCTGGTGTATGGAGATCTGAAGGCGAACAACGTCGTTCTGGACGAGCAGGGGCACGCGGTCCTCTGCGATTTCGGCTCTTCTCGGCCCACCCACGACTCCGCGAACCCCGGCTTTCACTCCGGGAGCCCGCTGGCCTTGCCGCCGGAAGCGTTCCAGGGATCCACTCCGGGCATCGCGGGAGACGTGTACGCGACCGGGGTCTTGTTCTTTCGTCTGCTCACCCGTGTCCATCCCATCGATGCCTCCTCCTTGGACGAGCTCATTGCCCAGCACGAGCAGCAGAAGCGACACGCACTGCGCGACCTCCGTCCGGACCTTCCGGCGGAGTGGCATGCGTTCTCCGAGCGCTTGCTTGCTTGGAAGCCCGAGGAACGCTACGACTCGATCGACGCGGTGCGGGCCGAAGCGGAGACATGCCTCGAGCGATGGACCCTGCTGCGGAGGATGACCTCCCCTTCCGTGGATGGACGGGTCGCCGCGCACCCTACCAATCCTCTGCCGCGGACGGAGACCGCCTTCGTCGGCCGGCAGAGCGATTTGGAGAAACTGGCTCGCGCGCTTCACGCCCATTCCCAGGTTTCCTTGATCGGACCTGCCGGATGCGGAAAGACGCGGTTGGCGATCGAAGCCGCCTCTCGCGGGCACAATGCCTTCCCGGGGGGCCTGCACTTCGTCGACTTGGCAACGGTGACGGATCCTGCGCGCATCCCCGATACGATCGCGGAATCCCTCCAGATCGACCGACCGCGCGACGGAGCGCTGGAGGACGCCCTCCGCGAGCACTTCCGCAGCGCGGCGGCTCTCGTCCTGCTCGACAATTGCGAACACCTGCGCGATGCGGTCCGGCGTTTCCTGGAACAGACGCATTCGCACGAATCACGAACGCACCTTCTGCTGACGAGCCGCGAGGCGGTGAGAACGGACTCGGAGCAAGTTCTCATCGTGGATCCGTTGTCCTGTCCGCCCAGTGCGCAACGGGATCCGCGGCAGGTCCTGGGGTTCGAAGCGGTCGAGCTCTTCGTGGAACGCGTGCAGCGCGTCGTGCCGTCATTTCGCCTGGACGGCGACAACGTGGAAGCGGTCGTTTCGATCTGTCGCCGTCTCGATGGGCTTCCGCTCGCGCTCGAGTTGGCCGCCGCGCGATCCAGCGTCCTTTCGGTGCAGGAGATCGAGGCGCGTCTGAGTGATCGCTTTGGGCTTCTCACCGGAGGAGCGATACTTCCCCGCCACCACACGCTTCGCGCCTTGATCGACTGGTCCTTCGATCACCTGGAACCGGAAGAAAGGACGCTTCTCCGGCGGCTCTCGGTTTTCCGCGGCGGGGCATCCGTCGCTGCGATCGAGAGTATCGCCCGCGACGGCGGAGCCGAGGCGATCGGGCAGCGCGATCCGGACCCGGGTCCACGTGCTTTCCACGGGACACGAGAGCAGGCGGACGTCGACCGTGTCGAGTGGGGCGGGAACAGCGGCGCCGTCATCGACCTGCTCTCTTCATTGGCGGAGAAGTTCCTGATCGTCAGGACAGCCACGCCCGGGTCGCCCGCGCGAATCGGAATGCTCGAAACGATCCGTCACTATGCAGGCGAAACGCTGGATGCGTCTGGGGAGACGGCGCTCATCCGGGACCGCCATGCCGCGTATTTCGCACAGTGGGCCGCAGCCCTGCGTCCTCTCTTCCTTTCGGGAAAGCAAGCGGAGGCAGTGAAGAAAGTCGCGGCGGAGCTACCCAACTTGGCCACCGCGTTGGATCATCTGCGGGCAGCTGATCGCCACGAAGACGCACTCGAGCTCGCCAACTCCCTCGCAATGTTCTGGTGGATTCGGGGAGCGTGGAAGGAGGCGGGCGACACGTTCTCCGATCTGTTGCTCCGGCTCGGGCCCGGGGAGTCGATCGAGCGAAGCGTACTGCACGTCGCGCCGCGCGACCGAGAGGACCCGCCCACCGTATCGAGCGAGCGAGAGGACCAGCCCGGCCTGTCGCGTGCCGCGATCCGGGCCAGGATTTGGAGCGGCCACTTCGCGATGCATCGAGGCGACTTCGCCGAGGCGGAGACCCAGCTCCTGCGTGCTCATGACCAGGCCGTGGAGTGCGCCGATGAAGAGCTGATCGCGAAAGCTCTGGCTTCGCGGGGCCATCTCGCGTTCGCGCGAACCGATCTTCTCGAGGCGGAGCGACTGCTGGAAACCGCGCTGCAGTGGGAGCGCGCCAACGGAGATCCGCGCGCAGCCGCTCTCCTCCTTACCAGTCTCACGAACACGGCCGAGATGAAGTCGGATCTGAAGACTGCGCGCGCTCGCTGCGAGGAGAGCTTGACTCTGCTGGAAAGACTGGAGGACCCATCCAGCCTTGCCTATGCCTTGCATCGCCTCGCGGGGCTGACGCTGAGGGATGGAGAAGTCTCCCGAGCTCGCGTCTCGAGCGAACGGGCGCTGCGACTCGCGGATCAGGTCGGGAATCGTTGGACCGCCGCCGCCAGCCGTGCCCTGCTCGGCGACATCGCGATCTCGCGTGAGCTCTGGGCCGAAGCGGACGAGCACCTGAAAGCCAGCCTCGCGATCTTCCGCGAGCTCCGCGACTCGGGCACGCTCCTGCGTGTGCTCTATCGACTGGCGCGCGTCGCGCTCGGGGTCGGAGACTTCGCGGCCGCCCGCGAACGTTTGGACGATGCGCTGGCGATCGAGCGCACCATCGACTCGCCCCGCGACCTTCTCTGTCTCTTGCAGGGCTATCGGGACTTGGCTCTGGCCGCGCACCGCTTCGAGCACGCGGCCCGTTTGCAGGGCGCGGTGGCCGGATTCGCGGAGCGCGGTCGGATCGAGCTGTGGCCGGACGAGGCGCAGTCCATGAGGGCGGCCACCGTCACCCTGCAAGCCCTGCTCGAACCGACAGAGCTCGATCGGCGAGTCGCAGAAGGCAGATCGCTGGAGCGGACCGCACTCTATCCACTGTGTTCCGCGGAATAGCGCCGGTGCTCGAGTAGACACCGCCGCGCATCCCGCAGAGCTCCGGAATAGCGCCGGTGCTCGAGTAGACACCGCCGCGCATCCCGCAAAGCTCCGTGACGGGCCTGTGTGGCTGCATCTATCGCGGAATCCGCCTCAGGACGATGTCATCTCTTGCGCCAGGCGCACGAGCGCACGTCCGACCTGCATCCGAACCGAATTCCCGGATGGCCGCCCGAGGACGCGCGCGATCTCCTCGTAGGACATACCGAATTCGATGCGGAGGATGACCGCTTCCTGTTGCTCGTCGCTCAGTTTCAGGAGGGCGGACTCGTAACCATCGAGGGCGGTCGGTCCCAGCGCGCGCGTCAGGACGGCAGATCTCTCTTCGGGCACGGCGTCCAAGCTCTCCTTCTGCTTCGCGGGCGCCGCTGTCCGACGAATTTCATCCCGGATGCAGTTGAGGAGGATGCGGTGCAGATATGCCAGAAAGGCACCTTCTCGCCGTGGATCGAACGAATCGAGATGAGAGAAGGCCCGGGTCAACGTCACTTGAACCACGTCGTCGGTGTCGACCAGATCGCGCGCTTGGACAGGCAAGCGACTCTGTGCCCAGCGCCGGAGAGCGGGGAAAAATCGGTGGAAGAGGATCGCCGGAGCCGTGCCGTCCCCGTCCCGGACCCGCCGGATCAACTCTCGCGTGCTCTGTAGATCTTCCAACGCCGGATCTCGAAGGTGATCGTGACCGCATTTCAGACGCCCACAGGCCCTCCAGTCTACCGAACTCGGGCTGTTCACGGGAGCGCGCCGCTACGGTTCCTCAGAGTCCGGCAGGGCGATTGCATCGCGTCAGTTCGAGACTCGAAGCGCAGGCTGTCATACATCTCCCGCGCTCCGAGCAATCGAACTCGAACGGCCACCGGGTTCAGGTCAGAAGCAGACGTCGACATCCGTGTCGACCATCACCCCTCCGATCACGGTGTTGTCCTCTCCGCAGTCCTTCACCACGTAGTGGGAGTTGCCGACCACGACAGTGTTGTCGTAGGAGAACGGTGTCAGAAAACCGAACCGGAACGAGTCGCCGACCAGCTCGATGTCATATGTCCCCGGGTTGTTCGATTCGTTGAAGGCCAGCAGGTTGTTGTTGGCCCCGTCGATCACGATGTAGTTCGCGTCGAGGCAATCGGAGGAACGATTGAGCTTCGCGACCCAGCTCGTTGCTGGATAGTCTGCGCCAAGGAGGTTGCCTCGCGGCAGGACGTAGGCATCTCCAGGCACTTTGCAGAAGATGAATCCGAGATACGAACCGGTGGCGCGATTGGCCAGCATGACCCCACGCTTGTCGCAGACCCAGAACCCAAAGAACCCCCCGGTAACCGAGTTCGCGCTCAGTACAGCGCGCTCTGCATTGCAGATGACGACCCCAACTGCCTCCGGGATGGTTCCATCCAACCAGGCGTCCGTGACGATCATTTCGTTACCGAGCATCACGGCCCGATCCGCGAGCTCCAAGATCACCGAATACTGATGCTCCACGATCGTGTTGAAGGCGAGAACCACGCCTTGCGAGTCTTCAACCAGAACGGCAGTTCCGCCGATGGGACCTTGAGGCCGCATCGTGACGCCCCAGATCACCGTTCCGCTCGCTTCCAGGATGTGCAGCGCAGGCTCGAGAGCAACCGCGTAGTCGAACATCGGATCCGTGTCCACCTCGAGGATGGAGCCCTGCTCGCCGACGATGTTGACGCGGCGATCGACGGTCACCGTCTCCGACTCGGTGTGGAGTCCGGAACGAAGCACGACCGTTCCTCCCTGACCGGCTTGCGCGATCGCGGCCTCCAGCGCGTCGGCGCCCGGATCGACCCAGACGATCGCCCCGCCACGGGCCATCGCTCCTGCCGGCCCGCTGCTCGCGCTCGCCATCTCTTTGAGCTCATCGAGAGTCCGGCGGGCCTCGGACTCCAGCTCCACGAACTCGGCATCCTCAGTGAATGCTGGATCCCCTGGATAGCTGCGGGTAGGCGGCTCTGCGCTCCGATCGGACGAACAGCCCGCGATCACTGCGACGAGGGAGATAACTGCGAGAAGTCTACGGCGTTCCATGTTGC
>CAMPIC010000173.1 GCA_946886185.1 uncultured bacterium | reverse complement strand
CGACATGCTCGCCGCGCCGCAATCGGAAGGAGACATCCTCGAGCACCGGCCGGTCTTCCGTGAGGATCGGACGTGGCAGCGCGGGGTCGTCCGAGATCGATCCGTTCGCATCTGCCCGCTTCTTCGGCGCGACCGCTTCCAACGGCGGGAGGTAATGGAATCGGACGTTCTCGAAACGGATCTCGGACCAATCGGGAATCGGCCGCCCCGAGTCGCGCCGGTCGCGTACCCGGGAGGTCGTCTCGAGGATTCCGAAGACCCGATCGGCGGAGGCGAATGCTCTCTGAATGGAGTTGAGCTGCTCGGCGAACATCACGAGCGGAGTGAAGAGCCGTCGCGTGTACTCGATGAAGAGGACCAGCGTTCCCAGACTGAGCGAGGCGCGCAGGTCTCCGCTGAATCCGAGATAGAGGATGAGCATGACCGCGACCACCTCGAGCATTCCGAATCCGCTCCAGAACGCGTAGTTGATGAACTCGGTGCGGATCTCGGACCGGTAGCGCGCACCCTGGCGGAGCGCGAGCCGATCCATGACCCACCCCTTCCGGCCATAGACCTGCAGGATCGGGACCGCCTGCACGTACTCGGTGACGAAGGTGCTGAGCGCGGCGATGGTCCGCCGCACCCGCGCATACAGTCCGCGCATCCAGCGGATCAGATAGAGCGAGAGCGCAAAGACCGGCGCGGCCAGGAGAAGCACCGCGACCGTGATCCGGGCATCTGCCAGGAACATCACCACGAGCGTCCCGGCCAACAGGAGCACGCTGCGCAAGATCGCGATCGACACATCGGAAAAGAGGTTGAGAAGGCGCTCCGCGTCCGACTCGACGCGCGAAAGCAGCCGGCCCGAGGGATTGTGGTCGAAGTATTCCGCCCCCAGCCCGAGCAGGTGGTCGAAGCAGTCCTGCTTGAGGCGCGCGATCATGCGCAGACCGAGGCGCGCCACGACGACGATGCCTGCATAGTTCGCGATCGATCCGGCCAGGAAAATGCCGAGGTAAGCGAGGGCGCTGCGCACGATTCCGGAGATGGATCCAGATCGCACCGCTTCCGGGATGTCCTGGTCGATCAAGCGCCGAATGATGAGTGGGCCGGCCAGCTCGGCCGCGACCGAGATCAGGAGCAGCGCGACGCCGACGAGCAGGGCGGGCCGCTCGCTGCGCAGGCGCGCGAAAATCCTCCCCGCGAGGGCGCGGGCGGAAAGTCGCGGCACGTACCCTTCGTCGCGAGGGTCGTCGTCCCACTTCATCGGGAACGTCTGTCCACGCGGGACTTACTTGAAACGGTAAACGACGCGGCCGCGGGAAAGGTCATAGGGGGAGAGCTCGACCGTGACCTTGTCGCCCCGCAAAATGCGGATGAAGTGCCGGCGCATCTTGCCGGAAATGTGGGCGAGCACGATGTGACCGTTCTCGAGCTCGACGCGGAACATCGCGTTCGGAAGCGGCTCGACGACGGTGCCGGTGACCTCGATCGCATCGGATCGAGTCTGGCGCGGCTCGTCGTCCGGTGTTCTCGTGTGCGTGCGTTTCGGACCTTGGGGGCGCGCGCCCCCTCGTCTCTTGGGTGGTGCCATACGAACCTGCAGAACCTCCAGTGAGTTAGCTAACTCGCCAGAGAGTACGGGCTTGCCCGGAAGGAGGTCAAGACGGATGCGGAAGTGGGCGGCTGCCAACGGTTAGGCTATCATCCCGGGCCATGCGCAGACTTTACCGAGCAGCCCTCGCCGCCATCGTCCCTCTCTGGGCGGGTTGCGGGATTACGCGAGAAGTCGCGGTCGACAGCGTGACCCCGATTCTCGAAACGGCCCTCTCCACCACGTTTCGCGATGCCGATCTGGAAACGGTTCGAGAAGGGATCCCCGGGAATCTCCTCCTGCTGCGAGGGATGGCGGAGGAGTATCCGGACCGCCGCGATCTCCGCGAGCTGACGGCGCAATCGTACTTCTCGTTCTCCATGGCGTTCGTCGAGGATTCGGAGCCCGATCGCGCGTCCTTGTTGTATCAGGAGGGATGGCGCATGGGACGGGAGTTCCTTGAAACGGTCGATTGGTTCAAGGAAGCGGAAGCCCAAAGGCCGCTACCGGGCGACGAAACTCTGGCCAAGATCGACAAATCGGATGTCCCGCTCCTCTTCTGGACGCTTGCGAACTGGATGCGGTGGGTCAGTCTCAATCTCGATGATCCTGCCGCGGTCGCGATGATTCCCCGAATCGAGCTGTATCTCGATCGCGTCATCGAGCTGGACGGCGCGTACTACGAGGGTTTGCCTTACGCAATGCTCGCCTCGATCCAGGGATTCCGCCCACAGATGCTCGGGGGGAAACCGGAGGAATCCGAGCGGAACTTCCAGGAGGCATTCCGTATATCCGGGAACCGGATGCTGCTCTTCCACGTTTTGTACGCACAGTTTTACTGCCGGCAGGTCTTGGACGAGACCTGTTTCGACACGACTCTGAACGAGGTACTCGCCGCCCCCGACGGACTCTATCCAGACTTCCGACTCTGGAACGAGGTGGCCAAGGACAAGGCCCATTACCTGCTGGAGATTCGCGATGAGCTTTTCTAAACCGCGTTCCATGGTCGCGTGCCTTTTCACCGCATTCGCGTTGCTCATGCCCGAAGTCTCGGGCGCCGTGAAAGCGGACTTCGAGCTCAAGATCGCCACACTCGCGCCGGAAGGCTCCACCTGGATGAAGGTGATGCATGAGCTGGATGAGCAAGTGCGCGCCGTGACCGATGGCGACGTCGGCCTGCGCTTCTACGCCGGCGGCATCCAGGGAGACGAACCGATCGTGATCCGCAAGATCCGCACGGGGCAGATCCACGGTGGCGGATTGACCGGAGTGGGATTGGGAGAGATCGCTCCGGGGCTGCGGGTCATGGAGCTGCCGTTCCTCTTCGAGAACGACGCCGAGGTGTCGGCGGTGCACGAGCAGATGGATCCAGTGTTCGAACAGATGCTGCACGTGGCCGGTTTTACCCTTCTCGGTTGGGCGGATGTCGGGTTCGTCTACCTGTATTCGCAGAACCCGATCCGGACCCAGGAAGAGCTGCGCCAGCAGAAGGTGTGGCTATGGGAAGGCGATCCGCTCGCGCAAGCGTTCCTCCAGGCGGCCGCGGTCTCGCCGGTTCCCTTGCCGATCACCGATGTCATGACCTCGCTGCAAACCGGCCTCATTTCCTCGGTCTACATCGCGCCGCTGCCGTGCATCGCTCTGCAGTGGTTCACGAGGGTCAAATACACGACCGACCTTCCGATCACGCATGCGATGGGCGCGGTGGTGGTCTCCAACGAGGCATGGGGGAAAGTTCCAGAGCAGCATCGTGAGCGGATCCGCGCTCTCTGCGACGATTACTTCGGGCGTCTGCAGACGGCGACCCGGGCGGAAAACGAGAAGAGCATGCAGGTGATCGCGGAGAGCGGCGTCCAGTCAGTGTCTCCGGCGCCGGGTGAGGGGGAGAAGTTCCGCCAGATCGGCGTCCAGGTTGCCGCCGATCTCACCGGCAAGCTCTACAGCGGCGAGATCCTCGATCGAGTGCGCGCGGTCCTCGCGGAGACGCGCTCCGGCAAAGCCGGCAACGAGCCCTGAGTCGATGGAGCCGACAGAATCTCTCTGGCCCGGCCTCGAGCCGGGCCGAAACTTCACCATCGTTCTTCTTCTGCTGATCGCGCTCGCGATCGCGACGCGCGCTCTCTTGCATCGCCGCAACCGCGAGGGATGGGAACGAATCGGCCGGCTTCTCGAGGAATCTGCGCTCGCGCTCTTCCTCGGTGCGATCATCGTGCTCTCGGCATTTCAGATCGTGCTGCGGAACTTCTTCGACGCCGGTTACATCTGGATCGATCCGTTGCTGCGCGCTCTCGTCCTCTGGGTGACGTTCCTGGGAGCGCTCGCCGCCACTTCGCGCGGGCGGCACATCGCGATCGATGTCGTCTCCCGTCTGCTGCCTGGCGCTGGGCGACGCCTCCTCGCGCGCTCGACCGCCTTCATCGCCGGTTCGATCTGCGTGGCTCTCGCCAACGCCGGCTATGAGTACATCGGTCTGGAGCGCGAGTTTTCCTCGCACGCGTTCCTGGGTCTGCCGACCTGGGCGGTGCAGATCATCCTTCCTGTCGGCTTCGCGCTGCTCGCGTTCCGATTCCTGGCCGACGCGCTGTTCGGTCCGAAGGAAGAGGAGCTTCCCGGAGACGCGGCGTGACACTACCGATCCTCTTGCTGCTCCTCCTCCTTGCGGGGATCGGAGTTCCGCTCTTCGCGGTGATGGGACTGGGCGCGCTGTTGTCGTTCGTGCGCGACGGGATCGCTCCTTCCGCGGTGATTTCGGAGATGGCCCGCTTGGCGAGCTCGCCGGTGCTTGTCTCGATCCCACTCTTCGCCTTCGCCGGCTATCTGTTTGCCGAAGGGGGAACGGCGCGCCGTCTCGTGCGGCTCTCGCAAGCCGCGCTCGGATGGATGCCGGGGGGACTCGCGATCGTCGCGCTTCTCACCTGCTCGGTCCTCACCGCGTTCACCGGGGCCAGCGGAGTGACCATCGTCGCCGCGGGAGGGCTGCTCATGCCCGCCCTCTTGGCGGAGCGCTATTCGCAACGCTTCTCTCTGGGGCTGCTCACGACCTCCGGGAGCCTGGGGCTGCTCTTTCCTCCGAGCCTCCCGCTCATCATCTACAGCTATGTCGCGATGAGCGCCGCGGGTGGACTGTCGCTGGATCCGGCCGACGCGCCGACGGTCGACCGATTGTTCCTGGCCGGAATCCTTCCCGGCATCTTTCTCGTGGCCGCGCTTTCCTTGTTGTCGATCCGCGAGGGAATGCGTCCCGAGATCGTGCGAACCCGGTTCTCCTGGGGGAATTTGTGGCCCGCGCTGCGAAACGCCGCTTTCGAGCTTCCGCTTCCGATTCTCGTTCTCGGGGGGATCTACGGCGGCGTGCTGACGGTGCTGGAGGCGGCCTCGGTGACCGCGATCTATGCGCTGATCTCGCAGGTTCTGATCTATCGCGACGTGCCGTTCCGGCGTGTGCCGTACATCGCGGCGGAGAGCATGACCCTGGTAGGCGGGATCCTCATCATCCTCGGCTCCGCACTCGGCCTCACCAACTACTTGATCGACGCGCAGGTCCCGCTCCGTTTGCTGGAGTGGGTGCGCGACGTCATCGACAGCAGGATCGTGTTCCTTCTCGTGTTGAACGTCTTCCTGCTCATCGTCGGCTGCCTCATGGACATCTTCTCGGCACTGATCGTGGTGGTACCGCTCATCGTGCCGCTCGCGCAACAATACGACGTCAATCTCGTGCATCTGGGGATCATCTTCTTGACGAATCTCGAAATCGGCTACTCGACGCCCCCCGTGGGGCTCAACCTGTTCATCTCCTCCTTCCGCTTCCGGCGGCCCGTCGTCGAGGTCTACGGCGCTTCGGTGCCGTGGATCCTGATCATGTTGGCCGCGCTGCTCGTCATCACGTATTTGCCGGATCTCTCGCTCGTGCTTCTGCGTCTGGTGCCGGTGCAATGATCCGACGGAGCTCGCTCTTCCTATCGGGATGTCTCGTCGTTTGCGCCTCCTTCTGGATGGACGGTTCAAACTTGCCCGTATCGGCTTTTGAGTCGGAAGATGCATCCGCTCCGGTGCTCGTTTCGTCCGACGCGTCCTCCCCGGTCCTCGCTTCGACCAACGCGACCGTGAGCGATTCGAACCCCCCGCGGCTGCAGGCGGCTGCCGATGCGTTGTGCGATGACCCGACGCCTCCGCGCTGGATCGAGATCAATTCTGCCGCGCTCGACTCGATCAACCTCGAGTTCTCCCGGTACAACCAGAGCGTGGTGTGGCGTGCCGACAGCTTGCTTCGGGCAGGAGCGTACGGCGATCCGGAGAGCGAAGAGGCGCGTGCTCGGGCGGTGCTCTATCTGCAGCTTCGTTGTCGAAACGCCATGGAGTCGATTTTCGACCTCGCGAACGGCCCGGGTGTCGCCTGGCTCGATCGCCCCGAGGAGTTCGAGAACCTGCTCTCCGACTACTCCAACATCGCGATGTACCCGTTGCGTCAGATCGTGCGCGCGCGGGTCGGAATGGGCGCGTTCTGCATGCAGTACGACATTCCGGAGCGGTTCGAGCAGGTCCATCCCCTGGGCGACAGCAGCATCCGGATGCGCAGCGATCGACTGCGCCGCGAGTCGGGCGAGAAAGTCCGCATCTGGAGTCGCGAGTGGCTGGCCGGCGACGGCGACAAGCTCGAGCTCCTGTACGAGGAGAACTTCACCGGCCAGGTGAGCAAGGAGACGATCGTGGACGAGGGGGACGAGATCGAGATCACCTCGTTCTCCGATCTGCGCGGCGTGTACGTGCGCCGGCACGGCGTCCACCGGTTGCAGGCGATGGTATTCTGGCGGAACCGGACCGAAGGAGACGAGCTCCCGGGACATCCCCGCATCGGCGCGGCCCCCGAGACCGCCAGTCGAGGAACTCCCCGCGCGTGTTGCCGCGCAG
>CAMPIC010000172.1 GCA_946886185.1 uncultured bacterium | reverse complement strand
CCCTGATAGACGCCGCCGCAGTCCGCTTCCGTCGTGATCTCGCAGGTTCCGTCGGGGAAGCAGCAGGCTCCATCGGGCTCGCCCACGACTGGACAGACCACCGTTCCAGGGTTGGAGCCGAAGCCCATGCTCCCGAATCCGGCGATGTCGTCGAGTTGCGAAGGAATGGAGTCGTCGCCGAATTGGCCGCCTTGCGTCGGATGGATTCCGAGGTTCAGCTCCGCGCCGTCGTACGCATACGCGGCGAACCAGTACACGGGAACCAATTCCTCGAGCTGAGGTGACAGCCAGGTGATGGCCGTTCCCGAATTCGTCGCCGGCCAATCGCTGTTCGGCAATTCGAAGTCACCGCATGGACCGAAGTCGATGATGAACACTTCATCGGGATTGTAGTTGATGCCCCAGACGATCCCGGAGAGGCGACCGCCCGGCGGAGGGAAAGCCGCCAGGACGTTCATCACTACCGGTGTGGTTCCAGCGGGAGCGTTGGTGACTGCGCCTTCGCAGTCGGGGGTGGTGACAGAGTCGCAGTAATCGATGTCGGGCGAATAAACCGTACCTTCAGACAAGGCAAGAATCAGCGTGCCGCCTTCGTTCGGACCGGCATACGCAGACCCAAGACAGGCTCCAGTACAGATCAACGCCGTGAGAAACCTTAACAGCTTTCCCATGCAGCAGACCTCCTAGCGGGTTGGTCCCGCACCCCCCAGTTGCAGAACCGGAAGGTGTTGTGGGTTCAGTGATGTCCATTCACGACCGTTCCGCCGGGTCCCGAAGTGAGTTCAGGCCTGACCGACTGACCTCACTCTCATCGTGTCCCGAGACGTCCAGCCTATCGATGAGGGTATCGATGCCGGACGCGGTCGATTGTAACAGCCGTGCCTTTCACGCAACAAGATTGAAACCGCACAATTCATGAATGACGAAGGAATGTTTCGGATGGCTTCGCGTGAAGTCGAATAGCGGACCTCGTTCCATCCACGGAACGCCGACCCGCCATTTCCGCACTCCGCGCGCATCCCGGAGCTTTCGTCGATCACACGGCACACGCACCCCAGCGCAGCATTTCCAATTCTTACCAAACACTCATGCACGAATTTCAACCACGCCCACATCCCTTGCAGTCTTGTAGAAAAGAAAACACCAGGTTGTAGAAGAGTCTGCTCGCACGAGCAGAAGATAGTGGCACGTGCCATCAGGGTTTTAGTCCAGCGCATCTCTGCCGGGGCGAGCGACCGGCGCCGCTTGCACCATTCTGGTGCATGGCTCCGAAGCAATCGAGCGTTCCTACGGTGGCGACTTCTTGCGTCATCGATGGCCCTTGGCTGACCAACGCGGAATTGCTACGCCATCCCGAAGTCGGCGCGAGACGAACGGCTTGATGGAACGGAGGGCAGAACGGTCGCCAGAACGGATCGGCAAAACATTTGCGAGGAACGGCCGAGCGAGCGGTGCCAGCGTACCCAGGGACCGTCGAGGGGACCTCCTCGCCGCTCGGCAAACCCATCCGCAAACACGAGATCCCCTTCGCGCAAAGCGAGGCGGAGGCACGCGCCTGCGCGCCCGTCTTACTACTGGAGCAGCAGTCCCCGGTACTGCTCCCCCCGCTCCGGATCGAAGTCGAGCAAGTGCATCACCAAAGCTCGATACTCACTCGGAGCGCGCCCCATCGCCAGGTACAGGGAGAGCAGTCGTCGCCCAGCCTGCACAGGGAAGTTCGGCTCGCGACCCGTCGCCAGGCTCGCCTCCAGCCGCTGATGGATCAGGCTCTCCAGCAGGCCAACCGCTTCCGGCGCGCGGTCCATCATCGAGAGTGCCTGCGCAGCGGGCACCAGGATCTCTTCGTCCGGAGCGCGCCCCTCCAACCATCCCTCAATGTGGTCGTAAGCTTCCGTGGGTCGACCCGCCTCGATCAAAGTCCACGCGAGGAGCGCGTCCGACTCGGGAGTGTTCTGATCCTGCGAGTTGACCAGCTCGGCGGCCGCGAGCACCGCATCATCCACGCGGCCCAGATCGCGCAACGCTTCGACGCGCAGCCAACGGCCCGCCGGCCCTGGTTCTTCGATCTCGTCGATGAGAGCGATCGCTTCCTCCGCGCGGCGCGCCAGAAGCAGGGCCCGCGCGCGCTCGAGCGCGATCGGCGCCGGCGGCATCGTGCTCCAATCCATCTCGTCGAACTGGCGCAACGCGGCGCGCGGGGCGCCGTGCGTGAGCGCGAGATAGCCGAGACGGAACGCTTCCGGCTGTTGTTGAAACAGCGCGGCCGCATCCGCGGGGAGGGTGTTGAGAAGGATCGCGAATTCCTCCTCGGGATTCTCGCCGAAAAGCTCCGCCGCCTCGGTCGGCTCCGCGCGCGCCGCTCCTCGTGATGGGTCGTCGACGGGATCCGGAAGCAGGTCGTGCGCCGGCGCGGGCACCGATTGGATGGGGCGCCGCGGCGATTCCAGCGCGCGGAGCCGTTCCTCGAGCCGCTCCCGGGGCAGATCGTCCTCGGCCAGATCGATGGCGGTGCGCAGCCGATCCTTCGCCGCCTCGAGGTCCCCCGTTTCTTCGAAACCGTCCGCTTCGGCGACACGCGCCTCGATCATCGCCGCGCGCGTTTCGCGCCCTCCGTTCTGCGCGGCGGTGCGCAGCTCCGCTTCGGTGGCCCGCTCCGCGACCTCCTCGAACGCGCGGAGCGCTTCGTAGTGCTTCCCCTGTTCCGCATGCTTCTTCGCTTGCGCGAGCTTCTTCTCGGCGTTGAAACCGAACCATCCCATGCTCTCGGATCTCCCTTCGAAACGCTCACTCGACCGCGCGCGGATCGTAGCAGCCGAAGCGGCGCACTTCTTCAACTACCGCCCACGGAGGTTCGAGCAATCCAGTGCGAGCGGAGGTCGTCGCATTGACTGCGGAGCGCGGTCGGATGCGCCATCAGGATCTCGTGGAGCAAGTTCACCGGAACCTGGCTGCGCATTCCCCAGACGATGAGCTCGGGAGCGGATTGCGCGCGCAGTGTCTCCGCTGACGGAAACGCGGGGTCATATGCTTGCTGCTCGCCTACCAATGTGGCGAGCTTCGCGCCGCCGCGATCGAGGGCGAACGAGCAGCAGTAAACAAGAGCTCCGTCGCGAAGCCGCCGCACCTCGACCTTCCATCCCGGTTCGAGGATCGACTCGCTGCTCGCGAGCGGGACCGCAACCTGCACAGCGGGGCGATCGGCGATCGTCCTCCAGCGCGCGATCAGACGATCCGACTCCTGGCCGCGCCCGTAGAAAAGGGAAATCTCCATTCGTTCGGGTGGCGTCACGGACCACCGGACAGAAAGTCGGAGCGAGTCCTGTTTCGCCACGTCCACCAGGATCGGGCAGTTGGGGGCAAGCTGCATCCGACCGTTCGCGGTCGTGATCGAAACCTGGGGAGTCAACGTCTGAGTCCAGGCGCTCTCGGGGCCGAGCCATGCGGTGCGTAAGATCGATTCCACCTCCGCTCGTGTCTCTGCATGGGACCACGCGGGCGACTCCACGATCGTGACCGCTTCCGGAGCCAGTCGCCGTATCAACTCCGCGACGGCGGCCGCATGGGCCCGCACCGAATCGGGAGGAGCGCGGAACACGGCTCCGGCAAGACCGAGCATCCCCACGCCGAAGTCGCTTTCGCCGGAGAGCGCGAGGTACCCGGCCTTCTCGATCGGCATCGCGGAACCGAAGTAGTCGAGGTCGATGTCGACCCAGACCGGTCCCGCAGACATGCCACGCTCCATGCGCCGGCGTAACTGGTCCAGGCTCAGGCAATGAAGCTGCAGCGCGCCTGGCTCCCAATCCGCGCGCGGAGACTGATGCGCCGCCTCGATGGGAAAGAGCCGGGACACCGGTTCGCCGGAGAACGCGCTCCGATTGGCTTCGAGGGGATCGAACGCGCTCGAATCGGAGCGCGCCGGAGTGACTCGACCTTCGCGCTCTTCCAGTCGGAAGTGGACGGAGGCGACGGAGCCCGCGTAGCAGGAAATGTCCGGCTGCACCCAATAGACCGTGTCCACCCATCCGGCCGACCAGGCAGCCAAGAGGAACGAGTCGGCGGCGAGCCCGTGGATCGCGCCCGCGAGCACGGTATCCAAGGCGGCAGCTTGCAACGAGGGAAGCGATCCAGACGGTGGACCGAAGATCGGACGCGCGCCGAAGTGGATCAAGGTGCGTGGGCGGCTCACTCCACTGCGCCGGGCGGCGTCGAGCCACGCATAGAGCGACCATCGGTTCTCGCGGAGTGTGTAGAGACCTCTTTCCTCGTGGATCGAAACCTGCAAGTCCCCCAGCGGATCGAGCACTCGTCCTCTCACCAGCGGTGGCGGCGCGGACTTCTCTTCGCTGGAACATCCAAAGGTGGAGCATCCAGCTCCTACCGACAGAACCACCCACAGCACGAGTCTCCCCGCGATCCGCAGGAATCCGGGGAACGCGGGCGATGGGGTCGCAACCGGCGTCTCAATGACCGATTCTCGGCGCGCTGCCGATCCGCTACGGTGTGGTCTTCGGCAGCGACTCGAGTCGATGGGGGCAGCATGGAACGGGACGATACCGTCCGAACACTCACGGCGATCGGTTTCACGGCGCTCGAAGCGGAAGTCTACGCCTACCTCACCGCCTCGTCCGCCGCGACCGGATATCGAATCGCGCAGAGCATCGGCAAGCCGGCGGCCAACGTGTACAAGGCGATCGACACGCTCATCCAAAAGGGTTCCGTGCTCGTAGAAGAAGGAGAGTCTCGACTGTGCCGGGCGGTCCCCCCTGACGAGTTGTTCGACCGCCTGGAGGAAGCTCACCGGGAACGGCTCGCCGAAGCGCGCAGCACTTTGGCGCGGCTGGAGCGCATCGAGGAGGACGAACGGGTCTACCAGATGCGCAACCGCGCGCAGGTAATGGCGCGGGCGGTCGAGATGCTGCGCCAGTCGGAGTCGATCGCGCTCCTCGACCTTTTTCCGCAGCCATTGGAAGAGCTTCGCGCGGAGATGGAAG
Source organism: uncultured bacterium (assembly GCA_946886185.1). The sequence goes on along the minus strand of CAMPIC010000172.1, from coordinate 1,515 downwards.
CGACAGCGGCCCGGGGAGTGGAGGTGACGGCGAAAATTTACGCGCCCGCGAAGCTCGAGCGGGTCCGCCTTTCCCAAGATTCGGAAGGCGCCCGGGTCCGCAAACGGTGGCCCGGCCAATGGATGAACCTGGTGGTCGACGGGAAGGAGCACCTCATCGCGCTTCTCTCGCATGATGGAGATCGTGTCCTCCGAGCGGTTTGGAGCCAGAGCGTCTACATTTCATGGGTCTATCACAGCGCCCTGTCAGGAGAAATCGAGCTGGCGCGTTTGCGCACCCGTTTGGACGAGCCGATCTCGCTCGAAGATCTCCGTCGGGACGCGAATGCGATCCGCTCCTCCGCGCGCACCGATCTGCCGGGCTACAAAGTCCTGCTGGAACGGTTCGGCGACCCGAACGGCGACCGCTCCTGACGTGACGCCATCCCCCCACCTTCGAACATGGTACGTCACGGCTCAGGAGGACGCAGCCATGAGCTCCTGCTAGACTGCGCGCTGCACCACGGATCTCCGGGATCAGCACGCGCTGCTCGCGATCCATTTCGGGATCCGCAGAACAGGATCCAGACGCACGAGGAGCAAGTCGCGCTTGAACAGCAGGAGCGGTGCGGAGGAACGCGCGAGCGTGGAGGCCTCGCCGGATACGCGCAGGCAGGGGCGCTCGTGGCAGTTCATGGCCTCCGCGATCGTGCTTCCGATCTCCGCGGCGCTTTACGGCGCCAGTCTCACGATGCACGTGGCCGAGATCCGCACACACATCCAGTTCGGGACCTTCGTGCACGACAACAACGAGTCGCTCAAACTTCTGAGCACGATCCAGAGGCTCTACGAGTCGGGCGACTACACCCTGACCGTGATCATCACTGCGTTCACGATCCTCTTTCCGATCGGCAAGTTCCTGGCGCTCGGCTACGTGCTCGCCAGTCGCAACGTCCGTCGACGGTCTCGGATCAATACGTGGGTCAAGAATCTGGGTCAGTGGTCGATGGGAGACGTCTTCGTGGTGGCGTTGCTCGTGGTGATCCTCCGAATCAATTCGAGCGTGGGACAGATGCATGTAGCTGCGCTGCCCGGCCTGTATGTCTTCGCCGCCTCGGTTCTGACTTCCATGCTCGTGTCCGCCTTTCTGGCCTTCGAACCTCCCAGACGCAACGAAACGGAGCGGAGCGCTCCGACCGGAGATTGATCATGGACAAGCGCCCCCGTTCTCCCGGAAGTCGACCTTCGAGACCGAGCGGAGGACCAAAGGCCAGCCGTCCGGCTCGTCGAGGCGGCGAAGGGCCGCCCAAGCGCAGAGCAGACCGTGAGGAAGCTCCGCGCCCCCGAACGCGCGGAACCGCCGAGCGAGATCGGGCGCCTCGCCAGCGGGGAACGCTCGATCGAGAACGGCGTCCCGGAACGCGTGGACCGGCCGAGCGGGAACGCGCGCCCCGCGAGCGCGGATCGTTCGATCGAGAACGCCGTCCGGGAGCACGTGGACCCGCCGAGCGGGACCGCGCGCCCCGCGAGCGCGGAT
>CAMPIC010000171.1 GCA_946886185.1 uncultured bacterium | reverse complement strand
CTGATCTTCGCCTGCTACAAGCGGATCTATCCCGTCACTGAGCGGATGGAGAGCGCCGCGCCACCGCGCGCATCCCCGTCCATCTTGGTCAGGATGACCCCGTCGATCCCGAGCCGCTCGTGAAAGCTCGCGGCCGCGGTGACCGCGTCCTGACCCGACATTCCATCGACGACCAGGAGCAGCTGATGCGGGCGCACCGCCCGTTTCATCTGCTCGAGCTCCTCCATCATCGAATCGTCGATATGGAGCCGACCGGCCGTGTCCACGATCAAGTAGTCGGCGCCGATCTGCTTCGCCTGCGCGAGCGCGCGCGTCGCGATGCCGATCGCGTCGGTCGATTCGAGCTCGACATGCGAATGGAGCCCGACCTCTTTGGCCAGCGTCTCCAGCTGCTCCATCGCCGCGGGACGATAGACGTCGCAGGCCGCGAGCAAAGGCACCTTCTTGCGCTTCTTGCGCAGGAAGAACCCGAGCTTGGCGGCGCTGGTGGTCTTCCCCGACCCCTGCAGACCGACGAGCATGATCCGAGTCGGAAGCTCACGAGCCTCGACGAGACCGGCGGCATGTCCGCCCAGGGTCTCGACCAGAACGTCATGGACGACCTGGATCACCTGTTGTCCGGCGTTCAGCTTGCGCTGAACCTCCAGACCGATCGCGCGTTCCTCGACCGTTTTCGTGAACTCTTTCGCGACCTTGATGTGGACGTCGGCTTCGAGAAGGGCGCGGCGCACCTCTCGCATCGACTCACGGATGTTCTCCTCGGTCAGGGTTGCCTGGCCGGTCAGCTTCTTGAAAACGCCGTCCAGTCTTTCCGAGAGTTGTTCGAACATCCTCGAGATCCGCGCAAAGAGCCAAAGCGCACAGGGTATCACCGACGGTTCCGGACCGCCAAACGGAAAACCGCCGCGCCCACGGAGGCCGGACGTGACGGCGATGCTCGCTCAGACTACACCCCGGCGCGGCACGCGAGGCGGTCGAGCTTTGGATCGGCCGCGAGATACAGGAGAGCCGCGCCGACTATCGCGACAAATTAAATCATTGTTACCACATAAGTTACGGCACTGAATCTGTGCCGGCGCGACCGTGACCTTCAACTCGACCGGCGGCCGGCTCCAGGGTCCAGGATTGGGCGACGGGTCCGTCCAGCGGGTCGGCTACTTCCGGCTCTCGGAGTCGACCGGCTCGTCGTGCGCGGAGAGGCCGGCGAGAAGCTCCTTCAAGACGGCGAAGTCGACCGGCTTGGTCATGTGGTAGTCGAAGCCGGCCTCGTGCGTGCGGCGGCGATCCTCGGACTGTCCCCACCCCGTGACCGCGACGAGGACCATGCGGTTCCCGTGCTTCTCGCGGATGCGGGCGGCTACGTCGTAGCCGTTCATCTTCGGCAGTCCGATGTCGAGCAGCACCACCCGCGGATCGAACTCCGGAACCGCCTCGATCGCGGCGAGACCGTCATGCTCGACCCGTACCTCATGCCCCATGCGGCGGAGCAGCAAGGCCAGACTCTCCGCGCCATCGAAATTGTCGTCCACCACCATGATGCGGTGACCGGCGCGCGCCTGGGTCGACGTCTCCGAACCGCCGGAGCGCTCTGGCCGCTCCGCCTTCCGGTCCGCGAGCGGGAGCCGCACCACGAACTCGCTTCCTTGATCGAGACCGGGACTGGTCACGCGGATCGTGCCTCCGTGCATTTCCACGAAGCGCTGCACCAGCGTGAGGCCGATCCCCAGACCGCTCCTCGCCCCCTCCATGGAGTGCTGCACCTGGGTGAACATGTCGAAGATGCTGGTCAGCATTCCTTCCGGGATTCCGATGCCGTTGTCGAGGACGCGCACCACCGCCTCTCCACTGGAGGAGCCCGCGATCACCCAGATCCGGCCTCCGGGATTGGTGTACTTGGCCGCGTTGCTCAACAAATTGGAGAACACCTGAGCGATGCGAGTGGGGTCGGCGTCGAGAAAGATCGGCTCCTTCGGAACGTCCAGGGAGAGATGGTGACCTTGCGCTTCCATCAGAGGACGGGTCGTCTCGACCGCATCCTGAATCACCGCCGCCAGCTCGATCCTCTCCTTGCGGAGCTCTATCTTTCCCCGGCTGATGCGGGCGATGTCCAGCAAGTCTTCCACCAGGCGGCTCATCTGCTGGATCTGGCGATCCATCACGCTCACCGCGAACCGCCGGTCGACCTGGGAGGAGCCGTCATCGCGCAGGAGCTGCACCGCGTTCCGGATCGGGGCGAGCGGATTGCGCAGCTCATGGGCGAGAATGGCGAGGAAGTCGTCCTTGCGACGATCCGCCTCGCGGAGCGCGGTCAGCAGTCCGGCGTTCTCGATCGCGATCACCGCGCGCTGGGCCAAATCCTCCGCCGCGTCGAGATCGGCCGCCCCCATGCGATGTCCCGATGCTTCCATCGCGAAGGTCAAGGTGCTGGCCATCTCGGACGAGGGCCGCAACAGCACGGAGACGTACGAAGTCACTCCCAGCTCCCGCAAGGTCCGTAGATACTCGTCCTGCCGCGGGGCCGGATCGGCTGACAAGACTGTCTCGATGTCGTCGAGCAGATCCGGTCGGCCCGTGCGCAGCACCTTGCCGGGACCGCGCCGATCGGTCGCCCGAGCGGGACGCTGTAGGAGCCGCTCACGCGCTCTCTGCGCTTTCTCGGTGCTTTCGTGCACGACGAGAAACGGCCGAGCCGCGGATCCGGACACCTGCATGTCCACGAAACACCAGTCGGCGAAGAGCGGAACCGCCAGCGTGGCGATGGCCCGCAGAGCATTCTCATAGTCGGTGGGCTCGGCGAGGGCGGCGTTGACGTTGGCGACGAAATTCGTGGCGCGATCCAGGCGCCGGCGATCGGAAATGTCGCGCGCGATCTTGGAGGCCCCGATCACGTTCCCCCGCGCGTCGCGGATCGGCGAAATCGTCACCGAAATGTCTAAGAGACGACCGCCCTTGTCCACGCGCACGGTTTCGAAATGCTTGACCCGTTCGCCGCGCTGCAATCTGCGCAGGATGTCGAACTCCTCATGGATCCGGTCCTTGGGAAGCAGAATCGTGATCGGTTTGCCGATCACCTCGTCCGCCTGGTAACCGAAGATACGCCGGGCGCCCTCGTTCCAACTGCGGATGGTTCCATCGAGGGTCTTGCTGACGATGGCGTCGTCGGAGGATTCGATGACCGCGGCCAGCTGGGCACGAGCTTCATCGGCGCGGTGGCGCTCGGTGACCTCGCGAAAGCTCCAGATGCGACCCTCGATCTGGCCGTCGGAGCGCTGCAGGCGCGAAGAGCGTTCGAAGACCTGGCCATCGTGAAGCTCGATCCGGTCGAACGTTTCCTCGGGCTGGGACGATTCGATCTCGTCGAGCCTCGCCAGGTACTCGTCGGAGCGCGCCACTCGGTGACTGGTGAATTCGGTGAAGGCGCCGTGGTCGAGCTCGAGGAGGTCGCGAGGGAGGTCCCACAGCGAGATCGCCCTTTCGCTGAAATCGCTGATCCGCCCGGACCGGTCCACCACAAGGATGCCGTCCTTGGTGACCTCGAGCATGGCGCGCGCCTTGACGAGCGCGCGAGACAGCTCCGCGCGAGTTAGATCCAGCTCCCGGCGCATTTCGACGAGCTGCTCGTGGTGTGGGTGTGAGGAAGAAGATGGCGTCGCCTTGTCCGCGGCTGGTCGAGCGAGTTCCTCATCGTCTTGGAATCCCATCCATACCTCATGGTCCTTTCGCTCGCTGCCCTCACACAGGTTATCCCACCCGGTTTCCGCGAATCAACGAAGGGAGCCCTTCCCCTTCAGAACGAGCGATCGCGCTGAGGATTCGGAACGCATCCGGCGGGTCGGGCGCGCGGAAGATCGCGCTCCCAGCCACGAGCCATCGAGCGCCCGCCGCCACGACGTCCGGGGCGGTTTGTGGGTCGATGCCCCCATCGACTTCCAGGATCGGGTCGGCCGCAAGACGCCGGCAGATCTCACGGGTCCGCGCCAGCCGGCTCACCGCTTCGGGACGAAAGGCCTGGCCCCCGAACCCGGGCTCGACGCTCATCACCAGGATCAGGTCGACGTGCTGAGCCCATGCTTCGACGATCGGGTCCAGCTCCGAGGATGGGCGAATCGCGATGCCCAATCCGATACCGAGCCGGCTCGCCTCCGCGCGGGCGGATGTCGGCTCGATCCCGAGCTCGGCATGCACGGTGCACAGGTCGCTTCCGGCATTCGCGAACGGTTCGAGATAGCGGAGTGGATCGGTGATCATGAGGTGCGTGTCGAGAAACGCATCGGTGTGGCGGCGGATCGATTTCACGACCGGCGGGCCGAAGGTGATGTTGGGGACGAAGTGTCCGTCCATCACGTCCACGTGCAGCACCTCCGCTCCGGCTGCGAGGAGCGGTTGGATGGAAGCGGCGAGCGCGCCGAAATCGGCGGACAGGATCGACGGAAGAACGCGCCCGGTGCGACCCAGCTCATGCAGACGCGCCGCCGAGTCCGCTTCGGATCGGTGTTTCATCGGCGTCAACTCCGGCGGTATTCCCGGTCGAACTCGAGCTCGTCCGGTTCGGACTGGTTTTTCATCGGCGCCAACTCCGGCGGTATTCCCGGTCGAAGTCGAGCTCGTCCGGTTCGGACACCGCGGTCAAGCGCACCGCGGCACCGGGCCAGATCGGTGCTCCGGGAAGGGGATCCTGCTCCAGGATCGATCCTTCATCGCCCGGGAGAGAGGTCTCCTCGATCGTGACACGGAACCCGCACGACTCCAGCCACGCCGCAGTCTCGGGAGCGGATCGACCGCTGAGGTCCGGCATCCAGAGCGGAATGGGCGCCTTCTTCCGGCTCACGAGCAGGGCGACGTCTCCTTCGACCGGAACCGGCGCACCCGCGGGTGGATTGGTGGCGAGGATCTGCCCCGGTGGAATCGCGTCGCTCGCCGCTTGATCGGTGGCTCCGACCCGCAAGCCCACTTCCTCTAGCTTCATCGTGGCGAGTCGAACCGACATTCCATGCAGATCCGGAACGACGCGGTTTTCCTTGCCCAGGCTGGGAGTCAAGTACACTTGGCGCCCCGTTTTGACGGCCACGCCCGGTCCGGGAGAGGACTCGATCACCGTCCCGGACGGCGCGATCGGATCGAACCTGCCTTGCGAGATCACGGCCTGCAGCCCGAGATCGTCGATCTGCTCGCGAGCCTGCTCCGCCGAGAGGCCAGTCAAATCGGGCACCGGAACCTCGTCGCCGTGACGCACCACCGCGGGCATGAGGATACGATCGAAGAGAAGCACCCCGATGATGATCGCCGCGATCGCTTCCGCGCACCACCAGAGCAGTCGCAGCCGATTGCGACGAAGCCACGCACTCTTGCTTTCGGGCTGCGGGACGCGAGAGTAGGAGCCGGGACGGCGGATCGAAGGACCGTCGGATCCGACGGTCACGGGCGGCCGTTTTGCCTCGGCCTCGAAAAATCCGCGTTCAGTCACCGCGACTCCCTGACGTGCCGCCTGGACGGCGCACCGCGAAGGCGTAGGTTCCGTCGGTCTCGTGTTGCCCCGGCAGGAGCAGGAGCTCGCCCGGTTCCATCCGAACATTCGGGGGAACGAACTCCGGCAGCGGAATCGGCTCCCAGTCGGGATGGCGCTTCATGAACTCCCTGCGCCGCTCGATGGTTTCCTCCGGTTCGACGGTGCAAACACTATATACGAGCCATCCTCCCGGTTCGAGGTTCCGGGCGGCCGACTCCAACAGGGTAGCCTGCAGGGACGCGAGCTGCGGAATCTCTCCCGGCTCGACCCGCCACCGCGCATCGACGCGCCGCCGCAGAACGCCGAGATTGGAACAGGGAGCGTCGATCAACGCGCCTCGCCAGGGACCGCGCGCAGGAATGAGCGCGGCGTCCCCGGCCGCCACGTATACGCGCGGTGCTGCTCGATCCTCCGGAGTCGATGAAGGATGCCCGGTATCCATGAGTGTGGTGCCTTCAGGCGCGGCATCGTCGCTCCCACCGGCTCGTGGCCGTGTGTGGTGATCGGTATTGAGGCGACCCGCGCCTTGCAGCAGCCGCCGCAAACGCGGAGGCGATTTGTCGAGGGCCACCAAGGTGGCGTCCCGTTCCGCGCGCTCCATCAGGTGCGAGAGCTTGGTCCCAGGAGCGGCGCAGAGATCGAACACCAGACCTGAGACTCGAGGCGGCAACCAGCCCACCAGGATGGCGCTTCCATCCTGGATCGTGAACTCTCCGGCGCGGAATCCTTCGCTCGATCCGGGGCGCGAGCCGGCTGGAAGACGCGCGGTGCCCGGGATCCAGCCCGGAATGGAGCCGGCGGGGGGACCCGCGCCGGGGGAGAGCCGCAGCCAGTAGTCCGGCGCGGTGTTGTCCCATCGAAGAATCGCTTCGGTGCGCGCCTCGCCCCATCGTTCGACCCAGCGCGCGACCAGCCAATCCGGATGGGAGTGGCGAAGCGCAAGCAGCGCCGCGCGCGGAATATGCGCGCTGTCCGAACCGTGCACACCACTCGAAGCCTTTGCG